>CAYGVY010000009.1:0-14990 GCA_964353435.1 uncultured Thermoplasmatales archaeon
ATTTTTATTGAAATTCATAAATTTTATTAAAAAACTTTTTATAGTAGTATTTGATTAGTTTATATATCTATAAGAATTTGATATATATTAAATTATAATTGGGTGGTTTAGATAAATATGAAAATATTATTATTTAAAAAAAGTATTAAAATTTTAAATAAATGTATTCTATGTGCGCTCATAGCTCTTATTATTGTTATACCAACAGGTGCAGTATCTATAAATTTGAATTCCTATTTTTCTAAAAATTTTAGAAACCCGCCGATTTTCAGTCTAGCAAATACAATTATTGTTGATGATGATGGATCAGGTGATTATACAACAATTCAAGCTGCTATTAATAATGCAAGTCCTGGAGATTATATAATAGTACAAGATGGAATTTATGGCGATCAATTGACTATTAATGTATCTAATTTGACTATTAGTGCTGCCAGCGGAGAAACACCAACAATATATGTAAGCTCTTATGCAGTTGGAATAGATGTAACTGCTTCCGATGTACTTCTTCAAGGTTTTGAGATTTTTGGTAACGGAGCATTATCTGATGGACCATATCCTACTATAAGAGCATCACCTGGTTCGCAGGGTTTGGCAGTGAGCAAAAATTCCTTTAAAGTATTTACAGATCAAATAGGTCAAATTGCATTGCTTGTAACATCTAACTTACAGAATATAACATTTAGTACAAATGTCGTTCAAGATTATAATATAGGTATTTTAATGGAAGAAAATTCCCAAGCAGATATCACCATAGATAACTATTGGAATGCAACTTACCCGATTTTTCATGCTGCCCAAATTGACAATGGAAGTGTTTATTATGGTTCTATCCAAAATGCAATTAGTAATAGCCAAATAGGACATACTGTGAATGTTTTATATGGTACATTTCTTGAGAATATTGTAATAGATCGATCTCTTACTCTGAAAGGTCTTCAGGCAGGTTTTAATCCAAACGAAAATCTTTTTGAACATCAGTCAGTTATTGATGGAAATACAAGTCATGCAATTTCAATAGCTCCTAGTATTTCACAAGTTACTATTGATGGATTTACAATTACAATATCCAACAAATTAAATAGCGCGCAGGGTGCAGGTATTTTGATTGGTATGAACGCTAAACATATTACAATTAAAAACAATATCATTAAAAATATAACTGATGGATCTGGAGTAGATACCCTTGCAGATGAAACTTATGGAATTATGGTCTATGGACGCGATGCGGCTGGTGGTCAATCTGATATTTTAATCAGTGACAATTTAATACAAAATATTGAAGAATATGGCATAGCGATAAATGATAAAACTTCAGAGGTTACTATTGAAGGAAATGTGATAACAAACTTAATTGGGAGTAGTCATAGTGATTTCCCTGACCCAAGCTGGCCTTCCTGGGTTTGCGCAGCTATCCATCTTGGTGGTCAAGTAGGACCAATTGTAAATGTTACAATTATTGGAAACACTCTTAATACCAATGTTACTGGTGATGGTAACACTTCAGCTGCAGGTGGCGGAATATCTTTTGCTGGGGTTCCAGAATGGACTAATCCCTTTCGTATATGGAACGGATTCTCAGGATTTGTTATCAGGAATAATAGGATTTATGGTAATACAATGGGTATTATTACCCTTATAGGAAATTTCATAGATATTCCACATATCTATTATAATAACATTAGTGGAAATTCTGGATATGGTATCAATAATACACTTTCAACAGTTTTTAATGCAACAAATAATTGGTGGGGAGATCTTCAAGGACCATATCATCCGGTTGACAATCCAACCGGAATTGGAAATCAAGTTTCTAATAATGTTATATTCTCGCCTTGGTCTGAATTTGATGATTTTACGCCTCCAGAAATTGAAATAACGCGACCTTTACCAGGTATTTATATATTTGATAGTCAATGGTTATTACCATTCCCCTACCCTCTCGCTTTTGGTCAAATAACGATAAAAGTAAATTCAAGTGATTCGATAAGTGGTATCGATAAAATTGAGTTCTATAAAAAATATCATACAAATATTACACTTATGAAGACTATATACGAGAAGCCATATGAATGGTTATGGGATGAAAGAGCTTTTGGCTTTTATCGAATAGAAGTAATTGCGTATGATAATGCTGGGTTAAATGCAAAAGCGATAATTAATGATATTTTCATAATTAATTATGGTTTTTTTACTTAAAAAATAATTGGTATTTGTTTAGTTTAGGAGGATTCCGGATAGCTCATTGAAATGTTATCCTCTTATCACACATGATGCTCGTTTTCTTCCGATAAGAAAAAAACAGGGATTGTCGTTTTGTTCCTCAGCGAACTCAGAACCATCTCCAAATACCTTCGACGTGCCTCCCTCAAAGCTGTTCAAACAATTCATCCTCCAACAACTCCGACCATTCTTCATAACCTGAAACATCACCCCATTCCTCGTGATGCCTGCTTAGCCTGCTTTTTTAACGAATAGGATAAATCAATATGATAAACGAACACTCTCTTCAGCAAAAGCACATTTCTAATATTTCATCGAAAAAAGTGGTTCATTGTAGCGTAAAATAGTGTAGAGGATCTCTGATGAATGTATACCTTGAGTTGGAATACCCAACATCAATTTGTTATGACTGATTAAATAGTTTTTTTACCGCCGATTCATGTTAAAGTGTTAGCTACCAAAACTAAATGGCATTAATTATTATGTAAAAAACTTTAAGAAAATTATGTTGAAAATGGTTTGACAAGAGGATATCTGTCTTGATTATCCCCCCCAGGAATACTATAGGGGGTATCCCAAATATTATCTTGTGATTGGGCATTTGGGTATTTAATAATATAATCTGACCAATAATTCCCAATAGTTTTTTTATACCAATTGGAAGGACGATCATCATAGGCATTTTCACTATTGTTTATAAAGTTGTTTTTAAATATGGTATTTTGTTCTGCTCCACAACAAGAATATACTCCTTCTATATTATTTTGGATTTGATTTTCATAGATTTGAGTATTTGTTGCTGCTTTTAGTCTAATTCCCCAGTGATTTCCAGTGATGTTATTCAAAAAAATATTATTAATATAACAATTTTTTAAATATATTCCATAAGTGTTATTTATTAACCTATTATTAAAAACATCGTTATATGAGGCAAATACATATATTCCAAATTGAGAATTTGTAATATTATTGTATGATATTATATTATTTTCTGAATCTGTTTCAATATAAATCCCGTGATATGTGTTATATAAATTGTTTTGTGTAATAGTATTATTTGAATAAAAAATTGAAATAGCAGAAGCACTTGTTTTAGGGGAGTCACCTATTATAGTAAAGCCTTCAATGGTACAACCTTTGGCTTTAATTTGTATAAAATCCGGGTGATCATGATTTCCTTCGGTGAAGGTTATAATGGTTTTTTTAGGTTCTTCAGCAATTATTTTTATAGATTTTTCAATAATAATTGTTTCATAATAAGTTCCATTATGTACAATAATTGTATCGTTATCATTCGCGGCTTCAATTGCATCTTGAATTGATGTATAATTTTCTTTACCTACATGAAGAATTCGGCTTCCTGTTGAGCTTTTTTCTTCAATACAACCACTTAATATTACACAAATAGAAGAAATTATTAGAATTAGATATACAACTTTTTTCTGCATTAATTTTTAATCTTCCCGATTTTTACTGATTTCCTTTGTTTTTTTCCTTTACTTCTGGCTTGGAACTTAAGAACGGGTAATAAACATAATAAAATAAAAAGAGAAGAAGAGGGGATTTTCTAATATCCGAACAGCTGTCTAAGTATCGGGAACGCATGCGGGAATCGCTGGAACAACAACTCCAAGAACTGGTGTCTTGGTTTATATGAATACGGCATTGTTATAGTCAAGGGATCTGACCAATCACTCCAAGTTCTATTTCCAACACTATCTCTCACTTTTACCTTAACACTATAATTGCCTTTTTCGCTCCAATTATGTGAGACAGTTACGACTACCCCTGGATAATTGGAATAAATTTGATTGTATGTCCCATCACCCCAAGAAAAGTTGTAACAAAGTAAATCATTGTCAGGATCAGTAGCAGATGTAGAATAGTCGTAATTAGTGCCAGTTTTACCTTCTGTTTTACCTGATGGTTTAGTTGGTTTAGTCGGTGGACTATTTTTTTCAAAGTAACCAAAAAATACGTCATCAAAACGAACCATTACAGATGAATCAAATCCGTTACCACCATTTTCATAGCTTTGACATAACCCAATTTTAATATATTTTGTATAATTCTGAAGAAAACTAAACATTCTAATTATCCAACTGGTGTCCATTCTGCCAAATTTCCATTCATTTGTATAAGACATACGAAAATAGAAATAAGGATTCTCCCCTGTTTTATTTGCATCATAGAGTCTAAGAAAAGCAATAGCAGATTGACTTTCGGGTGGTTCTTTAAGAAATTTAACCCAAGTTGAAAGTTCATAAGTATGGTTTATAAAATCGACTGGAATATAATCTGTTGTGAACCATTCTTCTGACGCATACCAATTATCTATAGAGATTCCAAGGGATTTACTACCGGAATGAGCCTCAGAAGAATCCCAAATATGTGTTACATCATAATTTGGGTCATCGGTATAATTCCATCCTGTTGGCATTGTATCTCCTTCTTCAAATGAGGGATTTGGTACTAAATTATCATATGTTCCACCAGCATTTTCTCTCGGTGTTCCACTTTCTATATTAGTATCCGAAATAATATATTTCATGTCTTCATAACTGAAAGGGTTTACAAAAACAAAAGATGCTGTTTTTGCAATTGATGTTGTCTTTTCTTCGGGAGCACCAAGAACAGCTGTTACATTGGCGATCAACAGCATACATACAAACATACCAATTATTTTCTTGTTCATGTTTTTATTCCTCCCCTGATAAACAGGTTAACGTTTGTTATCCTGTAGATTTATTTAAATGTATTGTAAGAATAATTTTCATAACAAATGCAACAAATTGCAACGAGATATTTCTTTAAAAACCTATACATTAAAAACTTAACCTCATGTTTTTGTGCTAATCAATGACAGATGATAAAAAGAGTAAGATTTAGTTTTTTATTTAGGTTTTAAAGATAAAGTTCCCAACTTTTAATTAGATATTTACGGATGCGAATGTAAAATTTCACAATGAGTAATGATGAATTTTTGTCCAATATAACCTGTATAATCATTCTTAACTTCAAAATATTCATTAGATGTGAAAATATGAAAACCTATATCACCTGTGCAAAGCAAAAAACTTGCGTGAAAGATAACGGAATTTACCGTTTCAGTCCTATTATTGACGAATCCTATAAAATTTGCATATAACTCTATTATAGTTATTGAAGCCATAGGTTCAGTTTTATTTTTTTGTTTTAAAACAATATTTTTTTCTTCAATTTCTTTTGATAAACTTGAGGTAGAATCAGTAACAGAAACAGATGCATCCTTTAACCAAAAACGAAAATCTATACGGTCAGGATAATCAGGTGTTAAAGTTATGGTACCTGTTTTTGATCTCAATCCTAGGGTAACTTTTACTGTGTAATCACCAGAGTCTAGATATATCCGATATTCTCCACTAGCCCAATGGCAGTCGTCTTTATCATAAATATGTCCATTTCCTTCAATAGTAATCGCATCAACTTGTATCGTATCCGAAGATAAAAAACCACCAACAAAGATGAATATTCTAAGTAGTTGTTTATCTAATAAAAAACATTGATTATCATTACTATATGAAATTGTTTTATTTTCACCAATTACAGTTCCGACACTTGTAGTACTAACAACTATCATCAGCATACACAAAAATATTCCAATTATTTTCTTTCTCATATTTTTTATTCCTCCCCTACTTAAAACAGGTCACGGTTTGTTATCCTGTAGCTTCATTTAAATGTTTTGATAAAATAAAAATTAGAAATCGAGAAATTTTTTACTTCTCGTATTTCTCTTTTTCAAGCTGTTCAATCCTCTTAATGAGTACTGCAAGTGTCGCTTGCATTTTTGCCGGATCGTCCACAGTCTTAAGTGTTTCTTTGCTTGTCTTCTCGTAAGCCATGACTGATTGTAACTCAAGTCCGAGACTGCAATGGCTGCAAAACTTGCTGTCCGGTGAATTAACGATACCACACCGGGGGCAAGTGATAACTCTATGCTGTTCTGTTCTTTCATCCTTTTTTTCGATACCATTCATTTTTAATATTGCGTCCTTTGTGTCTTTCATCGAGATATATGTAGCAAGTTCTCTTGAGCCTTGTTTCCATCCCAGATAATTACAAAGTTGAGCATTTGTCAGCGAGTCTGCAAGCTCTGTCGCCCTAGAATGCCGGAAATGATGCGGATTCACTGGTTTTTTAATACCTGCTTTTGTAGCGAGGTCTTGCAGCATGTACCGGAATGTCTGAGAATCGATTTCTTCACCGCGTTTCTTCGACCACATCCCGCAGAAAAAGGTGCTGTTCTCGTTATTCCGGTCTGGGTGATCCATGAGCCAGTTGCTAAGAGCTGGAGCGCTTCTATGAACAAATATCGTTCTAGGTTTTGATTTACTTGTAGGGATGCAAATTTCAGCACCTGACTGTTCAAAGACTACATCTTTAACATGAATACTCAATATTTCACCAATACGCGCCCCTGATTCATAAAGCAAAAGGACAAATGCGCGGTCACGAAGGTTATTCGCGGCTTCCGAGAGCTTCAGTACATCCTCAAATGTAAGAAGTTTTTTTGAATATCCTAACCTATTTTCTTTCATCGTGGTAGTAATCCATTTTACTTCATTGGGGTACTGCCTTTTCTCGAACTCTTGCCCCTCTTGCTCGCGTAACCATTTCATGAAACGTTTAATCATTATTTTGAAGTCACGCTTCGTCCATTCGGTGTAATCCGCGTTATTTACCTTGCTGCAATAATTCGTTATGTCTTGTTTTGTGAGTTTCGAGAAATCCTTGCCGTCCAATAGTTTGCAGATCGTGCCGAATGCATACAAGTATTTTATCTGCCGGATTTTCGTTAGTCCTTCTGCCGATAGTTGTTCGACGAATTGAAGTATAAGTTTCTTATTTTTTGGCGTGATCTCCAGCCTTTCAATATACTTTTTTCCGCTTTCTAATTTCTTTTCATAGTGGTCTGACATAAGTTATTACAATAAGGAGAATGGATGTTGGGGATATTAAGATTTACTATATACGCCCGCACTGGGATTCGAACCCAGGTCTGAGGCTCCGCAGGCCTCTAGGATATCCAAGCTACCCCATACGGGCAAGTCTCCGAGTAATTCGCTGTTTTTTCCAGTTGTTTTTCCTGGTGGTGTACTCTGGTGGTGTGTTTCTGATGTGTATGTTTGTATTGTCTGTGAGTGTGGTACATTTCCTTCGATATACGCGAAGTACTCCGTGAGTTTTATTTGTAGGAACGCACTGAGATTCAGATCGCTGTCTTTAACTTTTTGGAATAGTTGCGGTGTTAGTGTCACGTTGGTACGTATTCTTCTTATTTTCTTTTCTTTTTCTTCTTTTTCTTTCGTTTTCATAATAATGCACCTATACACACTGAATGTGTTTAGGAGTATAACTATTTTGCCTTAGGATTGACAGATATAACCTAGGATGGGTTATCTGGTGCTGTCTGGTCCTCGGGTATTACCTGATGTGTGGACGTTTATACGGGCTTTATTTTCAATTACTGATAACCTCCCAAACAGATTTCTTTATAAGGAGATTAAAAATACCAAAATTGGGGATTGAATTTTGATAAAAGAAGAAGATAAATTTGTTGAACGATCTCATAATAGATTTCTTCAGATGGGTAAGGATTTTTTTGAAGTTTGTCCAAAATGTGAAAGTGTTAGGATTTCTATTAGAAACAGAAAGAAACCAAAATATAAATGTCGAAAATGTGGCAACGAATTTGCTGATCCTAAAGCTAAGATTGTTTATAAAACGCAAAAACAAAGAAATGACTTTGGTAGACAATACTCTAATCCTGATGAATAAATAATCACTTGATGTTTTATAATTTGGAAGGAAAGGTAAAATGTGGAGGCAATTTACAACCATTACCTTTCCTTTGGAAAGGGAAGGTAAAAAAACAGGGGATAATATGAAGTACGTTAGACATCCCTTCCACCTCTCTCTCCAACAAAACATAACGTAAATGTATTATTAAAATTTTCTAAATTTTACATTACATTCGTAACATATAAGATTATTCTGAATAAAAACAGGTTAGGCAACGAACGTCAAACTCTTACATTTCACAGTCAAAATAGTTAATAAATCAGACGGAAGAAAACCACGTTTTTTTAGAATATACCATATCATCAATACAATTATAATTGGAGAAAATGAAAACATCCAATTAAAAATAGAAAATCCTTTTGGTATATTAGTTATTAAATATTGAAATATAATAAATGAAATTATCCCATCGATCAACAGTGATATTATTTTTATGGCTTCGTCTTCTTTAGAAAGAAATCTATAGATAAGATATCCTATAATGATTACGGCTGATAGTATCGCGAAAAATTGTAACGAATAAATAAGCGGTTTTCCCTCCTGTTGTTTTAAAAAAATTTGAACATTTACATCATCATCATTGTATAATTGCTTCGCAAAATCAACTGAATCAGTATATGTATTATTTTTGATATTTTCTAATAGAACAGAAATAGAAAATTGAGGGTTTCTTATCTGGAAATTATCTATATATGTCAAATTTCTAAATCTGCATCCTGAACAACCAGGGAAACCAAATCCAGGAGAATAATATCCCATGTCACGTTCATAATCAAATTCGATAATCGGATCAGGAGATATTGCAGGTCTAAAAATAAAACAATTTGTATCATTCTGTCCAATTATCGCTGTAGTACAAATAATTCTGAAAGAATAACCAGGTTCATGATATAGTAAAAAATTATTTTTTAATTCATTGAAATATTGATTGTTCTGGTAATTTAAATTTACTAATGCATTATAACTTTCCACCAGATTATACAGATAATCATTGATTTTTTTTTCGCTAGATAATTGTACTGCATTTACACTTGGTATTATTAATAAAAATAAGAAACAGGATACAATAAATATTATGGAGATTTTTTTCATTCAATATCGTATCTTATTTATTAATAATTACCCTTTTAACAATTGATATTTTTTCGAAAGGAAATATCCTTTATCTTTAATAACAATTACTTCTTTAAAAACCTATACTTCCCTTATTGTTTTCTTAATATGTATGAATTATTACCATCAATAGAAGTAAGTGTAAGTGTTCTACTGTTCTCTGAAAACTGATATGTATAGTTTGTTTGGGGAGTTATATCTACAAGTTCCATCGTGATTACCCCATCATTCATATCCCATTTCCCTTCACTTGTTGCTTGGATTGGAGGGAAATCAATTGTTGATTTAAATGTGCCATTTGGGGAAAACACTATAACTGTAGGTACATCCAACCATATCCCTTCACTATTCCATGTTCCAATTAATTTGTCTTCATCGGTAAGAAAAATATTACTAATTTCATTACATCCACTTAATCCAACAGAAACAAGCAAGGCAACGATTCCTATGATTACGAGTTGTTTTTTCATAATGCCTTTGACTTCATCTTGAAAATTTATAACAATCTTTTCTTTAAAAACATTCCTTAATGGGCGATAACCAAAAGTGCGTTTACGTTTGGTTTTTCCCTAATGTAATCTAAATGTATTTATACAAGAAAAAACAAAATAGTATATGGGGGAGTCAAAAAATAGGTGAGGCTTGGAAGTCTATTCTTCTAACAACCTTTTTATCTTTCCTCCTTTCTCCTGAAGAAATGACTCCCCTCCTCCCATTTTCTCATCCCTGTATTATCAGTCCACCCATTACCTTTTCGTATATCTGTTTTAAATCCTCTGCGTTTTGTCCGTTGTAGTGCATTAAATCAACATCGCTTCTGGTACTGTGTCCCATGAGTAGTTTCTTAATCGATGTCTGTCCCCCCGTTTATCCCAGGTTTGACTAAATGCTTTTCGTAAGTCTTTCACGTGTACGGGTGCGTCCCTGAACGTACGTGCAAGGTGGTACTGATTAAAGAGGCATTTCAAGGACTTGTTTTTTTTGTAAAACTGGAAATAATCCGTTAATGCTTCCCGTGTTTCCTCAGGGAAAAAACTCACACGACTTTTCCCTGTCTTTGTGCTTTATCCGTTGTGCGGATCGTGGTTTATCCGCACCGTCTTTTCATTCAAGTTTATATCATCGGTGGTAAGTTGGTATAATTCTTCAGCACGAAGTCCAGAGGTGCAACCGAGTAATACTACCGCTTTAAACTGTTTGTAATACGGGTGTCCCTGGAAATGCGTTAACGTGTTTTGTATATCCTCCTGGCTTACACGCTTTGCGGTATATTCCTGTTCCCCTGGGGGTTTAATTTGTTTACTCCATTCAACACCGAGGAATTCCAAAAATTTAAGCACCTGGAAAACATGTTTCCTGTAAGTACCAACCGCTAGTTTTTTCTGCAAGTGTGCGAGGTAGTGCAGTGTTTTATTTTTGTCTGTCGTCCATTCTACATAGTCTAAATAATCTGTAATGAAACGTCTAATATCGTACAACCATTTTTCAGACAAACCGCTTATTTTCAATAGCTTAATGTGTTCGTCTAGTTGTCTTTTTCCTACATTTTTATTTAAACAAACATTATTGTTTTTTCCTCCTTTCGAAGGCCATTTTTTATCTGAGGCTCCGCAGGCCTCCAGGATATCCAAGCTATCCCATACGGGCTGGTTTTAAGATATTTAACTACCTCACACGTAAAATTGACGAAAATCGTGTTCAAAACTCGAAAACAGAAATCTTAGTATAAGGGTATCGGAGAAGCGTCAACATAGTTTTATATAAAAAGTATATATATAGAAACACTATGATAATGAAAGGAGCTACGGTTAATTATAAAGAATCGTTTTTACTTGTCGACATATCACTATATAATGGTAGTATTACAATTAAAATAAAAGGAAAAAATTCTATTTGTGACAATTTTCCGAAATCAATGGAAGATGATTCTTAGCAAGATATTTCTTAATTAATCATAGATTAGAAAAATGACACTGGTACTCTGTTTCTTAGAGCAAGAGAAAAAAAGGGGTTAATAACCCTATACAGACATTATTTAATAACGTCAACTAATGCTACTTTCTCTAGGATCAGATCACTGTATTTGCTTTCGGGCATGGTATGTAACTCTTGGTCTGTGATACCAAATCTTTTAAGAGTAGTGATATCCCCTTCGAGTACCTTGTCATCGAATGTGAGATGAAACATCCGAAGAAGTTTATCAATAACTGCATCATATGTTTTTTTATCTGGTTTTCTTTTCAGCTGGTCTACCAGGACAAACGCAATCGTTTGTTTTCCTTTTTTTACCCCCATTTTTGTGATTGCTTTTTGTATCTGTCGCTCACCAGCGGCATATAATAAGATTTCTAAAGCAAGTGAGTTTGTTGCGTTTGTCCTTTGTTCAAATGCTCTCTGAGCATGCTTTGTTGCAGAAATCAGATGATCCTTTCTATAGACAACCGCTGCATCCAGTGCTTGTATCACTAGGTTTTCTTTCTTCGAAAACGTAAGAAGTTGTTGTAAAAACAAGTCAATATACTTGATGGTTCCGTATGCACCAATGACCGTGATCATCGCTTAAAACCCCTTAGTTCTTTATTTCCTCTTACACCGCTTTCCCCGATTTGCTGTTTTATATTTGTCGCAATTGCTTTTCCGATCGTCTTAATCTTTGCGATGCGCTCGAGGGGAACATTCCGTAAATCATTCACGGTTTTAAAACCTTCATGATACAAGGCACGTGCACGGACTCGCCCAATACCTTTTAATGATACTAGATTTAGTAGCTCTTCTTTACATCCGTTTTGAACTCGTATAAGAAGATTATTAATATCAGAGACGCAGGAAAAATTGTACATTCTGGCAAACTCCCTAGTCGCATGCAGCAACCACTCCGCGATATCAACTACATTGTGGACATCACCAGGCCATATGTTATACTTCGAAACAAGAGCATCGTACGGTAGCTCCTCTATCCAATCCTCTAGCAAGAACGCAGTTTTCAAATCACTTAAAAACCATTCGTAATCCTCATTTGAAGAACTAGGGATATCAAGCAGAAGGCTCTGTTGGATCTGTTCTGCTTTTTCCTCAACCCACGCATCAGTTCCCCTGAGATACAATGACCTCAAATCTGGTGTTGAGCAGATCGCATGCAGAAACGACAGCGGCGTTGTTTGCTTATCACAAGACCTTTCTAGCGCTTTTTTTAATTGAATCGCTGATAACGGGTCGATATACAACGAGGATGTCCTAGTGCCAAACAAGGTTGAGAGATACCCGTCATCCATCTTTTCTATGAGTTGATTATCTAAGAGAAACTCTAGTGCGGTATCAACCTCTTTTTTAATGGTAAATTCATCGGTTTGATATGCATAAAATGTACTTTGTATGAACTTGTACATTCCTTCAGCATCGTGGACAAACTGTGTCGCTATAACAGAGAGAAGATGCATCCGTAATGCTGGCTGGCTGCCTAATTTTGAATAAATCGGCTCCGTGTCTGCTAATATATAATTATAGAATATTTGATCCCGTTGGTTACTATCCTTTGCTATTGTGATTGCGTCTCCTTCGGTATCATAGCGGGGTCTGCCTGCTCGTCCTGCTTGTTGCTTGTACTCAAGAATGGGGATCGGCTTCATCCCAAAGTTTTCGTCGTACCGCCATAAATCACGAATAATAACACGGCGCGCTGGGATGTTTACGCCAGCAGCAAGCGTTGGAGTTGCAACGATACATTTAATTTGATGTTCTTTAAATCCTTGCTCAACCGCTCGGCGTTGACTGCTCTCAAGCCCCGCATGGTGGAAGGCGACACCTTTTTCAACACATGATATAAGCGATTGTTCGACAGAGACCGTTTCATTCTGTTCCCGTTTCAAACGAGAAGTAAGGTTTTTAAGGTCTTTTTTCTCCTTATCGGAAAGCAGTTCTGCAACAACAAGGGACATTCTTACAGCAAGAGACACAGTTGATTTGCGGTTGTTTACAAAAATGAGTGTCTGTCCGCCGTCTTTGAGAGATTCTTCAACAAGTAGCTCAAGTGTTTGCTTTGCGTCGCCAGTGATCTTTTTTGTTGATCCGTCATTGTATTTGATTGAATTTTTAAAAAACACGCCTTCTTTTAATACCACGGGCCGCCAATCGGATTGAATGAGTTTTCCCCCAAGCCAGTCTGCAAGCTCAACAGCGTTCTTTATTGTCGCAGAAAGCGCGATAAGTTGTGTGCGGGGATTGAGTGCTTTGAATTGCGCGATAATTACCTCAAGGGTTGGCCCCCTCGTCGGATCATGGATGAGATGTATTTCGTCGATGACCAGTACCTTTATTTTATCGAGCCAATGCAGCCCATGCCGCAGAAGTGAATCTGCTTTCTCAGAGGTACACACGACTATATCGTATTTTGAGAGACGAACATCAGATTCATCAAGATCCCCGGTGGAGAGCCCGACTTTTAATCCGAGTTTCTCAAAACACTTCAGATCCTCATATTTCTCCCGTGCCAGTGCTCTGAGAGGAACGATATAAAATGCTTTTCCGCCTTCATTTTTTAACCGTTGCACGATCGCAAGATACGCGACCAGGCTTTTTCCAGCTGCGGTTGGGATGGACAGGACAAGATGTTCCCCCCGTAATGCATAAGGGAGTGCCTCTGCCTGAGGCGGGTACAACTCTAATATTCCTTGTTCTTTGAGGATCTCTTGAATCTCTTTATCAAGTGCCAAGTGAATACTTTTCATATCTGTACTCGCAATAGGGAAAGAGCTTAATAAAGAAAAACGTTATTCCTTTTATTCAAGTATCGTGGTGAACATATGGGCCGAAGACAAACGATGATGGAAAAATATAAGATACAAATGAAAGCCTATCGGAAGAAAAGAATGAAAAATGACAGTACTCCGTATTTACCGCCTGATGGCATCGTCTATGTTATTGACTCGTTAGACCCAGGGAAGAAAATGCAGGTTCAGGTTGTCAAGACCACGGTCAGAAGTCAACGGAACGTCATTGAAAGCCTTGCTTGTCCTGAATGTAAAAACGAGATGCTCTGGGATGATAATTGGGAAGCATTTACCTGTACGAAACATGGGAAGAAAGCGATCTATGAACTGGTTGTAAAATAGGGAGAAAGGTGACAGGTATAAGTATACCTTTTTCTATTATGGGATTGTGAATAGGTATGGTTGAAGAAAAAATTGGAATTGTTGAGCATTTCTTCACAAATATTAATGTCGCTGCCATTAAAATCACCGATGGTGAGCTTAAAATAGGAGATATCGTTCATTTTGTCGGTGCACATACAGATGTTACCCAGCAAATTGATCGCATGGAAATCAATCGAGCTCCTGTTCAAATCGCTAAAACAGGGGATGCGATCGGGATAAAGGTAACAGACAAGGTTCGCGAACACGATATTGTGTATAAAATTCCAAAGGGTGAAACAGCATGAAGGAAATGGCTGAAGTAAGAGAACTAAAAGTAGGACGATATATCATTATTGATGAGGAACCATGCAAGATACAGAGTATTTCTACATCAAAACCAGGAAAGCATGGTGAGGCAAAAGCAAGAATCGATGCAGTCGGTATCTTTGATGAGCAGAAACGCGTTGTGGTACACCCAGTGAAACATAAGGTTGGAGTCCCAATCATTGACAAAAGGAGTGCGCAGATTCTTGCGCTCATGGGTGCTGATGTCGTTCAATTGATGGATTTGGAGACCTATGAGACTTTTGATATGCCAATCCCTGAAGATCTTAAAGGCCAGCTTGAACCAGGAAAAGAAATCCTGTACTTGCAAGCCATGGGAAAACGAAAAATTACCAG
>CAYGVY010000010.1:0-14668 GCA_964353435.1 uncultured Thermoplasmatales archaeon
GGAAAAACCATTGATGTAGAAGAATTGATGGAAGAATATGATGCGGTGTTTATTGGGACCGGTGCCGGTCTTCCAAACTGGTTAAATATCCCTGGTGAAAACCTTGACGGTGTGTATTCAGCCAATGAGTTTCTCACTCGGGTGAATATGATGAAGGCGTACAAGTTCCCTGAGTACGATACACCCGTGAAAATCGGCAAGGTTGTCGTTACATTTGGTGCCGGGAATGTCGCGATGGATTGCGCACGTACATCTTTACGTCTCGGCGCAGAAAAATCCTATATCCTGTATCGCAGAACCGAAGCAGAAATGCCAGCGCGTGCGGAGGAAATCGAACATGCAAAACAAGAAGGAGTCATTTTTAAGTTGTTGACAGCGCCGATTCGTTTTATTGGAGATGAGAAAGGAATCCTTAAAGAAGTAGAATATCTAAAAATGCAGCTCGGCGAGCCTGATGATTCTGGGAGGAGACGACCGGTGCCTATTCCAGGGTCTGAAGAGAAGATAGCTATTGATACCGCGCTTGTCGCGATTGGTCAGAGTCCAAACCCATTAATCCCGCAGACCATGAAAGAGCTGAAAATCGGGAAACATGGGAATATCATCGCTGATGACGATGGTCGTACATCGGTACCCGGTATCTTTGCAGGGGGAGATATTGCCACTGGGGCTGCAACCGTGATTCTTGCTATGGGTGCTGGGAAACGAGCAGCACGAGCAATCGATGCATATCTGAAAAATCCCTCGTACGGATCCCTCTATTTAAGTTGAGAGTGAGAATCGTCCGAATTTAAATTCACAGTTTGACTGAATATAAGAACCGATCAGATATCCTCCTATAAGATAGACAACCAGCAGTGCGATGGGTACGATTCCTGTTTTTCCGACAATCGTGGAGTAACCGAGGATCGCGGCGAAGGTCACGTCAAGGAGAATTGTTCTTCGATGTTCGAGTGGTTTTTGTTTTATTAAAAACCGATACATAATGAAGATTTGAGAGGGGATTCCATACAATACGAAGAAAAGAAGGTAATACATATTTTTTGTATACCAAAAAGCATAGAAGCCAAAAAGGAGAAAACCTATTTTTAACGCACATCCATAGAGGAAATAGGGATGTGTCCCATGGAGTTTTTCATTATTTTTAACGTGGGTGACAACCGCGAGACTTTTGACACCAACGCTGCGGTCTGCATCAACGTCTTTAAGACCATTTTCCCATTGGGCGAATGCGGTTGCTGCAAAGATGATTATCCCGATGAAAATCCAGGTGTACATCGTTGGTAACCCACCAACAGTAAACACCCCGAAGAGGACAAAAAAGGAAAAAGATATCGAGAATGAAAAATCATAGGAGACGACGACTTTTTTTCCTTTCCAACCATACCAAAGCAGAGAACCATATGCAGGAAGGAAGCATAGAAAACACATAAGAACAGAGAGTCTGTCGAGAGATAAAAAGAGAATAACAATCAACAGGATACAGGTAAGGGTTCCGCCGTAGACGAAGAGCAACGCCTCTTTCTTAGACATAAGACCAATTGAGAGAGGGTTTCTTGAGGGGACATAGGTGTGTGCATCAAGTTCTATGTCACCTAACGCGATGAAGGTGTTCAGCGCCATATGAGAGATAATCGCTAGAATAGTGAAATACACAATATGGTACCATTCGACCGATGCGGTAGAGGTCAATGCACCAACTATGGCAATAGACGCAGTGGTGGTAATTCCTTGTGTTCTACCGATATCAGCAAACATACGAAGTTTTTCGAACATATTGAAAGAAAAAAATGGAGATTGATTATAAAAACCTATAGGTTACAAACCGATGGTTTTTTATGGGCCTCTTGTTTTACTTTTTAGCTAATGATACGTGATTATATAAAAATCACTCGTTTTTTCAACATGGGACTTACAGGGGTTGCTCCAGTTCTTGGCGCAATGGCCATGTGGAATGTTGATACGTTAACACCCTTCAAATTGATTATATTATTTATCATCGGAGCTTTTGCCCATTCGTACGGATTCGTGCTTAATGATATCATCGACATCAAAGTCGATAAACTCTCTAAAGACCTCATCGCACGACCCTTAGTACAAGGAAGTATCACAAGAAAACATGCTGCTTTCTTCGCGGTGTTCTGTGTGATTGGTTCGTTTCTTCTTTCTCTCGTATTTTTTTCAGAACTGCGAAGTTACATATATCTGTTCCTAATTCTCCTGCTTGCATATTTATTTGCGACCGTCTACGATATCGCTAGTAAGAAATACCTTGGGATGGATTTGTTTGTAGCCGGTGCTGTTTTTTTCCTTATTTTATTTGGTGCATCGACGATTGGAACCCCGACTACGTTAGCATATATTGTGGCACTTATCGGCGGGTTACAAGTCCTCTTTATGAATATGATTAACGGTGCGATAAAAGACATCGATCATGACAAAGAAGGAAGCGCAAATACAATCGCTATCCGGTTAGGTGCGAATATCCATGCCGGGGTCATTGCCTTACCGCTCTCCTTTAAAACCACTGGATATCTCATCGAAATTGGACGTATGCTGTTGATCTTCATACCTTTCACACCGTTTGTGATGCCGTCGTTGCACCTTTCGCTCTGGCAAATTGCGCTTCTGGTGATTTTAGAGGTTTTGATCTTTGTTTCCATTTACAAATTATATTCCATTAAAACTTTTGACCGAACTCGCATCAGGAGATCGATTGGAGTCACCGTGATTTTCATGTACGCAACAACACCTATTATGTTATGTTCATTGAACATCTACATTGCCCTTGTTGCGTTGATCCCACCGCTCTGGTTTTTTAGCAGTAACCTTGTGTTACATAAAACGGTTTTTGAACCAAAAACAATGTAATCAATTTATTCTTTTTTTTTCTTTGCTGCTTTAATGAGTCCATCGAAGAGAGGAGCTGGTTTCATCGGCCGTGATTTAAACTCCGGGTGTGCCTGGGTACCGGTAAAATACGGATGACCAGGGAGTTCCATGAACTCCATGAGGATACCATCTGGTGATCGTCCAGAGAATACAAGGCCGTTCTTCTCCAGGGTTTCAATGTATTGCGGGTTGACTTCGTACCGATGCCGATGACGTTCATAGACCTTGTTTTGATCACCATAGAGTTTTCTGATCAACGATCCTTCCGTAAGAACCGCTGGATACGCTCCCAACCGCATAGTCGCCCCGTAGCGTGATTCAGTGACAATTTTAACCTGATCAGGGATGAAATCAATCACCGGGTACGGGGGGGTTTTTTCAATCTCTGTGGTGTTTGCACCTTTCATTCCACAGACGTTTCGTGCGTATTCGACGACAGCGAGCTGCATCCCCAGACACAATCCAAGGAACGGGATCTTATTTTCACGAGCATATTTTATCGTTGCGATCTTCCCTTCAACACCGGATAACCCAAACCCACCAGGAACGATAATACCGTCGACTTTCTTCAGGTTTACAATCTTCCTTGGTTGTTTTTCAAAGATTTTTGAGTCAATCCATTCGATCTCAGGACGTACGTTGTTGTTCCACGCGGCATGTTTTACCGCCTCAATGACAGAGATATATGAGTCAGAAAGCTTAAACGCGCCAATATCAAAATATTTCCCAACAATCCCAATTTTTATTTTTTTATCAAACTTACGAATTTTCGCTATGTAATTCTTCCAAGCATTGAAATCCATTTCTTCCTTGCGTAAACCAAGTTTCTTGAGGATCTTCTTACAGAGTTCTTGTTCCTCGAACAACAAGGGGACCCCATAGACGTTATCGATATTAGAATCTGAAATAACATCCTCACCAGAAACGTTACAAAACAACGCAATTTTTTCCTTCCGAACATCATCGAGAGGTTTTTCCGAACGAGTGATAATGAAATCAGGTTGAATACCAATTTCTCGGAGCAGTTTTACGGAGTGCTGTGTTGGTTTGGTTTTTGCTTCACCAAGTGATTTCAGGACCGGTACATAGGTGACATGAACGTAGATGATTTTTTCTCCCTCGTATTTCATCTGACGAACTGCTTCTAAGAATAATACGTTTTCGTAGTCCCCAACGGTGCCGCCGATTTCAACAAGAATGAAATCAAATTTTGTTTCCTCTGCTGGTGCTCGAATCCGTCGTTTGATTTCATCAGTGACATGGGGGATTGGCTGTACGGTTTTACCAAGGTATTTACCGTTTCGTTCCTTTTCTATGACGGCACTATAGACTTGACCGGTAGTGATATTATTGCGCTTAGGGATATTAATGTCTAAAAAACGTTCGTAATGACCGAGGTCTTGGTCGATTTCCCCGCCGTCCTCTGTTACCCAGACCTCTCCATGTTCGGTTGGCCGCAAGGTGCCTGCATCATAGTTGATGTAGGGATCAATCTTGATTGCAGTCACTTTGTATCCGTGGTTCTCGAGGATCTTTCCGATCGACGCGGTCGTAATACCTTTCCCTAAACCAGAAATAACTCCACCTGTGACGATAATATAATTAACCATCCCGATCAACAGGAAAACAGAATAAGGTAGGTGATTTAAATGATTTTGGTTTTAAAGAAAAACGAGTCACACGCTGCCATGCTAATTGAGGGTCCCGAAAAAGACAAGGCCACATCCAAACCAAGTGATACACAACAGGTAAAACCAGACATTGTCAAGCGATACCGCGAGTCCGATAAGCAGGACAATCCATGGCAGAATAAGGAGAAATAATGCCTGTAGTAGGCTTCCGACTCTTTCAGAGAGATTTAACTCCATAGGCCATCAAGATGTGGTTGTAAGTCGGTTTCGTATATTACATGATATATTTAAGGTTAACTTGATTCTTTGAGGTCCTTTACCTTCCCAAGGGATGATCCATCTAAAAGATATACCTCTGCGTTGTCAATGTCCATAAGAGATTTAAACGGACCGAGTAAGGGGTCTCGGTTGACTGCTATGCCACCACATAAAGAATTAAACGCTGGCATGACAAGTATCTGTGAAGTTGGTGACGTCGGGTATTTTTCTTGAAGTGTATCAGAAAGTGGAGCGCTCCGTAGCCAACATTGTTCAAACGTCCGGTATCCAAGACGGTCGGTTAGCATCACCGTAGGGTGGGTGTGACCGATGATGACCTGTTCACATTGCATGACTTCATTAGTTGGTCTTCGATGACCATGGGTGAACCCTATCCCTTCAAACACAAAGCCATCGGAGGGATGTAACTGAATGTTTGGTGTAAGTAATCGATCGATGTTTCCATCGTGGTTCCCAGGCAGGACATGAAGGGTACCATATGTTTGAATGGTGTTCAGGAATCGATTGACATCAGTTCGTTCTTGGTTGGTTGATGAAGGGATATTGTGTTTAATGTCCCCAAGTAAGATGATGTCATGGATAGTGTTTGCAGTGAGAATCGAGATCAATCGTTGTTCCATCACGTTGGTTTGGGATGGCACTTGTAATCCGTTTTCCCGTAATTCGCTTTCAATGCCGATGTGAAGGTCTGCGATAACCAGGAGTTTTTTTTCTTTGAGCAGGAGTGCTGGTTCATCGATGATTGGTTGAAGCTCAGGTTGCATAGGTTATCCCATAGGAAAGAGGTTATTAAAATGAACCAAGGAAAATATGATGTTCATAAATAAAAGGAGATAGAGGCCACAAAAAACCCAGATGAACAGGTCTCCAATTGCTTTCCGAATGCCGTTACCACCTTTTCCGATGCCAAGAAGACGAAGTCCAGAGTATGCAAGTAGTTGAATGGGGATAGCAAGGATGAGGTAGCCGAGGACCCAGATGGTTAATTCTAAGAGTAGGAATGTTCCAGTGATCATCGAGAATCCTTGTGAGATGAGTGCAGTAAACGCGCTGATGCCAAAGAGGTCGTTGATTTCACTATCAAGGAAAAGAAATGCAATAATGAGTAAAATGATATGGAGAATAAGAGCGTATCGTTTGATCATCTCATCCTTTTCTTTGTGGACATTAGGTCGTAAGAAAAATCGTATGTAGACAAAGACGCACAGCGCGAGAATCCAGATGATGAGCATCTCGTAGGGGAACGCGATCCCATCAGAGTTGCGTTTTGCTTGGGGGTTGTAGAAGTGGTTCCCAAGGAAAATGAGTTTACAATCCGCTTGTATCGTCGGTCCAGAGGAAGATCCTGTAACGGTGACGTCAAGAGTATTGAAACGGGCGAACCCGACAGAAGAAAACCGTTGTGTCGTATGATCAATGGTCACGGTATCATTGGTTTGGAGCAATATCATCGCTCCGTTTGCAACAAAAGAGGTTGCTTGGACGATAGTGTCAAATTCGTTGATGGCGGTTATGAATTCCGAGGTATCACCGCCTCCAAGGTTTTTTACTACGATTGAGACATTTTTAATGAGTTGTTTTATCACAATGTCTTTAGAGTCCGCTAGGGATATTGAGAGTTTCAATGGGGCAGTCGAAGCAGCAGCGTTAAGGGGAAATAGAGACAGCGGTGGATGTTGGGTGACAGAGAATTTTTTATTCTGAATTACGAGGTAATTATTTTGTGAAGCTCCACTCCAGAGAGTCGTCCCGTGTCTATCCTTTACTCTGATGGTACTAGTATCCGAAAGGCTTGTGAGTACTGCAAAGTCTCCAGAACATTGCATGGTGAGCGGATTGTTGGTCACTGTGAGAAAAAACCTTGTTGTCGTGTCAGGGATGATTTCAAGGGGAATGAAGGTGGTGACTGCGTAGTTGAGATCCGAGGACACATTGAGGTTGCCTTGATTGATCCCTAGAAGGAACAGACCGTTATCTGTGACGATGTCTACATCTGAATATTGGGTGATGCGATCGTAATACCGTAAAAAGAGTTCTTCAAGGGAGGTTGCGGTGGTGATATCAATGTTTTCTGCGACGATAACGGTATCGAGATTGGTGATACTGCTTGCTCCAACGAGAGGAAATGCGTTCATGTCTTGAACAAAGGACGAGTTGATTAATCGTTCCATCGGATAGCCAGTGAACGTCCCACTGATTTCGGTTTTTCCAACAAAAAAAACTTTGGTATCCTTAGTGAGTGTACCTTTGAGATCATGAGATGCTGAAAAAATCGCGGTTGCCGAGGGAGAAATCATGAAAAAGACGATGAGGATTCCTAACAGGAGAAGTGTTTTTTTCATTCGAATGGCTGATTACGGGGGAGTTCTTAAAAGTTTTTTTTATTTGAAAGTAAAGACTTTTATCACAGAGAAGGATACCTGTGGTGAGGATGGAAATAATGTGGGAGAAGAAATCATCTGGAGAGTTTGTGAAAAAAACAGAGAAAGCGGTGCGGAAGCTTGCTGATAAAAAGACAGAGTCGATTGAACGGACCGCGGAATGGATGAAGAAATACCAGTACGCGGAATGGCCAGCCAAGCCTGATAAGCTTGAATTAGAAATGAAAAATAAGCTTACCGCAGCGCTTTCAGAGGAGATGAAGCAAGAACCAGCGTTTATGGCATGGGTACTGTTTCAAGTCGCTGGGGAGCTTGTGACACACCTGGAAGTCAAAGCGATTTGGGAATAAATGAACAGTTTTTCATTGGTGTTCAGGTTTTAATAAAAGCTCTAGAGGTATTTTTTCAAGACAGTAGGGATTTCATCAACAATATCGGTCGCAATTAACCCGTAAGATTTTTTCTGGAACGCTTCGTTGCCTGCTTCACCATTAAGGAAAGCAGCAATTCGGACTGCGTTGAACGGCTTTACTCCTTTCGAGAGGAGCGCTCCTATGATGCCTGCAAGGACGTCTCCAGTCCCACCAACAGTCATTGCTTCATTATGAACTTTATTTTGTTTGACATTTGTTCCGTCACTGAGCACGTCGATATATCCTTTCAGGAAAATCGTGATCCCGATTTTTTCAGCCCACTCTTTGACCGCGTTGATTCTCGTGTCAACATCTTGTGACAGGGTAATCCCCGTGAGTTTTTTGAATTCACCGACATGGGGGGTCACCACGGTTGTTGAGTTTTTTATGAGAGGGAGGTTTTTCCCGACTGGTCTGATGGCATCAGCATCGAGTACCAATGGTTTCTTTTCCGCAATGACGCGTCTGACAAGCGGGATGATTGCTTCTTCGGTTTCTTTTGCAGCTCCGAGCCCTGGACCGAGAACAACCGCGGTGCATTTAGTGAGAAGTTCTTCGATGCTCGGAATATCGTTCTTTGTCAGCATATCATCGTGGAGATCTTTTACGATGAAGTTTGGTGAAAATGCGGCAACGGTTTCCCAGGACCGTTTTGGTGTCGCGATGTACACGAGGTCAACACCAGTTCGGAGCGCAGCAAGACCGCAGAGCGCTGGTGCACCAATGTAGGGTCCTCCGCCTATAATGAGTACGATGCCGTTGTCTCCTTTGTGTGATTTTTTTGCTGGACGTGGATAATATACGGAAAGTTCCCCGGGTCCGACGTAGGTTGTTGCTTCTTGAGGGATGCCAATGTCGACCACCTGGATGTTTCCGCTGTTTTTCTCGTTCATCCCTTCCTTGATGTCATGAAAGGTGACCGTGTACTCAGGGGTGATTGAGTCAGTGGTACCAAGTCCCGTGGGAACATCAACAGAAACAACCATTTTCTTCTTTGTTGCATTAATTTTTTTGATGATGGTCGCATACGGTTCTTTTAACTCACCGGCTAGTCCAGTTCCAAGGATTGCATCGATGAGAATATCGTTTTCTACAAGGAGCGCGTCGAGGTCACGAGGCGAGGTGTAGATTTTAACTTCGCATGTTTGGAGTTTCTGAAAATTTTTCTGCGCAATCTCTGTTTTAATCTCGGTTCCTGCAAGAAAGACCGCGACCTTGTAGTATTGCGTGAGGTACCGTGCTGCGACAAACCCGTCTCCACCGTTGTTGCCGGTCCCACACATGATGAGAATGTTTTTCTTTGTGTTCTTTACTGTATTTCTGATGAACTCAGCGACGCCTTTTCCTGCATTTTCCATGAGGTGTAATGTTGGTACGCCGTAGTACTCTGAGTTTCTATCCAAGACCTTTATTTCTGCTTCTGAAATCATACCAAAAATGTTAAACGAATAATACTCTATATATTTATGTTTTTAACGAGGAATATATAGATTTTATAGGTAGCATCTAGAATTTTGAAGTGAGTCTATCTGGGAGGAAAGGTAATAATTCGTCACATCTACAAATTCATACTTTCTCGTTTCATCTTATTATTGATTCTCTGGTTACATTGGGGTTCTGAACCTAATTTTACCCAGAGAGCACAACGGATATAGAATATTTCATTATCCTATCAATTTTAATACGTGTAAATCCTATAAGATTTGCATAGTAATAATCAAGTAAAAATATTGAGAAGCATTTTCCGAAAAAACTACCATTCCATGTTTTCACTCTTAATAATCCAAAACTGTTAATCCAACCTTCTGCAGGGTAGTTATCACCGGGTCCTAGAGGAGTATCTCCAAGGGTTATAATACTTATACAAAAATACCATTGTTCTTACGTTTCCACATCCTTGACCCATTGACTCGCATCCTTGCTATTCTTA
This sequence comes from uncultured Thermoplasmatales archaeon, assembly GCA_964353435.1. Classification (GTDB taxonomy): domain Archaea; phylum Thermoplasmatota; class E2; order DHVEG-1; family DHVEG-1; genus SM1-50. The sequence goes on from CAYGVY010000010.1 coordinate 9,527, forward strand.
TAGTTCTCTTTATCCTTAGCTAAGGAAAACGGAAAAAATTATCGTTGTCGTAATCTTCATAAGAAATATCGTCATTATCATATTATGATGAAACCACTAGAATATTCGGAAAAGTATGTTCTCGAATTGGCAAAGAAATCATATGAAGACGGGGAGGTCAAATTCGATATCAATGCTGAAAAATGTGCATTGCTCGTTATCGATATGCAAGATGAGTTTGTTAAACCTTATTGGTCTCCCTATTGGGTTCCTGAAGCTACCAGACGAGTGCCACAAATAAAGCGATTAATCGAGCACTGTCGGAATAGGAAAATTCCAGTGATATTCACCGTATATTCGAAAACCCATCGGTATCTCGATCGACCGAAAACATTGCCACTGATGCCGAATCGCTTCCCTGATTTGAATATTGATCAATCAACTTTTTTCTTTACAGGGACCGTGTGGCATGAACTTGTGCCCCATAACGATGAGATTATTATTCACAAGTCATCATATGGTGCTTTTTTTGAAACTCCTTTAGAAACCATTTTGAAGAATCTTGGAAAGGATACCGTGATTATCAGTGGGACGTTGACGAATTATTGTTGCTCAACGACAGCCCGACAAGCATATGAAAGAAGCTTTAAGGTTGTATTTGGAAGTGATGTGACTGCGGCGCATTTCCCAGAGTTGCATGAAATGGAGTTAAAGGTATTACGAAGAGGTTTTGCAAAGGTTATGTCCTTGAATCAACTCCTTAAAACACTCTAAAAAATGAGTGTAATTTTTATCTTTAACAAAACATTTAAATTAGATGACAATATTAATAAACGTGGAGGCTGACATCATCCTACAGCGAATCATCGGTATAGTGATGTGTATCATAATAACGATGAGTAGTACCCTGGGTTTTGTGTACGGGAAAACAGTTGACATCTCGGTAATTCATAATAGTGGTCCTACCGTTTTGAATCTGACAACAGATCATATCGTCGTCGTTATTGATGCACAGCTCTATCCCTGGGTGAAAGAGAAATTTACCCGATATTTGAAAGAAGTAGAGGAGCGATTTCTCGTGGAATTTTCTGTAGTGAAAGTTGATGGTCTTCGGAGTCGAAAGTCCATTACACCTGCAGAGCTTCGAGGATTCTTGCAGAAAGAATATGCAGTGAACGGTACAGTGGGAGCATTGTTGATAGGTCAGATTCCGTATGCATTGTGGAAACAGGGAGTAGGGAACAATAGTGGTGTGTTGAGTCTGTTCTATGAGGATTTAGATGGTGATTTTGAGGATAGGAACAAAGATGGTTTCTATGATTACCATTCCTTTGGTCCTCAGGAAGGACCTGAGATATGGGTTTGTTGGATGAGACCACCGATGATTGGACAAGCGTTTTTTATGAATAGTTTTTTTGAAAAAACTCATAATTACTATACAGGTGAGATAGTCACAACGAAGAAGGCGTTTGTCGCCTGTCATGAGGATTATGATAATAATTTCTATGGACCTGTTGGTGTTGTTCCCGTTTTACAGGATATCTATGGTGCGATCAACGTTGATACAGATGGAGAGGGAACCGATATTGCGGTTGCTGATGAAATTTGGAAACAACTTCGAAGCGGTGGATATGAGATTTTTGACACGTGGCAACATGCAAGCTCCGCATATCAAGCATGGGACTTAGGCGGGTTTCGATCATTAAAGGTCCTCGGTCTTTCCAACGGAGCTCTTATGACGTTTCTCTATGGCTGTCATAGCGCTGATTTCTGGGCAGCACCAGGAACTACACCATTCAATGTCAACATCGCAGTTTCATATGTGTTTGGGAGATCCATCGGTCAAGCAGCAAGTGGGACATCGTGGAGCTACGGAACCGAATATAAATATATGATTTATGAAGCAATGAGAGACTACGAAGCGTATCTAGGAAATGCCTGGTTCGCTATGGAATCATACGTAGAGACAGTATCGTTTGTCGAACAGCGTTATCCCGATCGAGATCCCCATACAGAATGCGCGGGAAATATTCTTATTGGGAACCCATTTCTTTCCGTGAAATTTGAAGTAACAGGGTAAGACTTTGTTGGCTATGTGTTATTGGGAGAAATACCTAAAAGACTCTCATGTGGTTTCTGTCTTTGTTTTTGATTTTTTCGTTATTATGCACTGATGCATGATTCGTACATCCCTGTGTAATTGTAATGAGGAAATTTAGATTTCTTGAGATTTACTAATTATAATATAAGGTCTATCGTGGATTATATAATTTAAGAGTTTTTACCCTGTTGATTCTTTCTTTAAAAACCTATACATAAACTTAACTGATGTTTTGTGATAATACTTAATAGAATAAAAAAAGAAAAAAGAAGGTTATTTGTTTGTCCTTGCGTAATTTTAATATTGTATTATATAATCAAGCCCATATTGATCAGCATTATCAGGAGCATAATCCCAGAGTGGATTACCAAACACTAGAATAGCTAACATGTCAATTATTGGACGGCTATATCCTATAAGTCCGAGGAAACCAAATCTCTGAAATGCAATTGACCGAGTTTTTGTTAGAACATCGCCAGGGCTAGGATCCCCGATTAGTTCCTTTGGTATTTTGCATGTTATAATACCAGTTGATTTGTCGTATGTTCCCTTGTCAATCCCATAATAGTTTGGTCCACCACCCGGAGCACTATTTATGTATTCACCCGCAGACCAGGATTCCCATCCAATTATATTCAAACCAATAAATAAGCTACATGCATATTCGATATCGTTATATTCCCAAGATACTCCAAAGGTTTGTTGGATTTTATTCAGGTTCGGTTTGTTTATTTTCATGCAGACAAATACATAGTTCGGTTCCTCGGTTTTCTCCGAGAACCATACAGAGTTAATATCAATGTTTCCAAAAGCGTCCCCCATTGTGTCTGTAATCTCTGGGTTTTCTTCATCTCCAGCTATTGCAGTTATGGGGAGGATCGTCGTGGTCAACAGCATAAAAATTATTACTCCAACTATTTTCTTTCTCATACTTTCTTTCCCCGTGTAATGCTAATGCGTATCATATATTTAATCTTTGTGTAAATATTTATCAATTGAAACGATCTTTTTAGTGACAAGAAGCCAGCTTTCCATGGTGTTAAACCTTGTTGATGATTTTATAGTGGAAAAAAAAGAGAATATGATTAAGAGTATCCACCAATTTTCAACGTTGGGTCGCCCAGAAGAATCCATTCTTCCAAAACCAAGAAATTCGCAAGTGGATGATTCCAGTTCAACATACTAAAATCATCGCCTAACGACCATGCATCCGTATCATTGAGATAAGTCTGAATAGCTTTACTCCAGATGTCTCCCATTATATCCGTACCCTCAGAGTAAAATTTAAAAGTATTCAAAATAAGAAGGGGAGTAAACGTTTCAGGAAAGAGCGATGAAAATATCCCAAAAGCACCACAGGTCGCAGCAAAACTTGCAATGGCACCACCATTCTCTTTTCTGATAAATTCCCAGGCTACCGGACTAGCAACGCTCATGAAATCTCCGCAATAACAGCCAAGAAAAATTGATACAGGAAGTTTATCACCGTTCTTTAGAGAATTACTATCTGTGATTTTATAGTTATGGGGATAAGGAAGCCAAATTCGTTTGCTAAAGGGAAAATTTGTTTGTATCGCATTATCATAATTACCATGACCAACGAACAGAAGAAAACCCGCGCCCTCATCAACGGCGTTATTAATATTTTTCACGGTTAAAAATTTCATGCCTTGTTTGAATAGCCCACTCGCATAGATTTTTTTTGCGTTAAAACCTTTCATAATCTCTGCAACCATATCTCCTAAATATTCTCCTTCCCATACAATTCTACCTGTTCTATTCAACATTTTAGGTACTGTTCTCTCCCTCAATCCCAATTCAGCAAAATCTCCACCACACAGGATGAGATTATGAAACCATTCTTTTCCATAGACGGTATTCTCATACGTGATGATTTTTTCAACAATATGTTGTACCTCTGTTTGGTTTCTACAGAGGATTCTTCCAACAGCGACATCAGGACAAAAATCTACCTTATCTACGAGTCCCTTCGAACTTTGACCTGCAAAAATACTATCATTATTAGAATCCCAACTGCAAAAACTCTCATTGGTAAAATAGAGGTCAGCATAATACAGATCACTAATACATTGAAGGGGTTCTCCGCTATAGTTATAGAGATCGACATATCTTGCTGGTACCTCTTCTTTACCACCGACCAGCATCACATAGCGTATTCCCCAGTTTTCATGTGCATTTTTTATGAAATATTTGATTTTTTCAGCATCATCTCTTCCTTGTGTAGGGAAGTAGACGCTGTCATATATGTCATCAAGGGTGACTATTTTTGTTGAAATTGCGTGTTGTTCTTTATGTGTTACTAATGGTTGTAATTCATTTGAAAAATCTACTGGTGTTATGATGATAAAATCATATCTGCTATTGTTTATGGTCGCTTGCGTTTGAGTCGGTAACAGGCCTAACCCACTGCAAATCAATAATCCGATGACGATAAAAGCAAAGCCCTTTTCAAACAAGTCAATTTTTCTCATGATTCTTTCCCCTTGTGTTGTATTATATAGCACTGTTCTCCTATAAAAGAATATCTTCGGAACAGAAGCATTGACACGGTTTTAACTCGTGTTTTGTGCTGATCGTTGACATTCGTATGTTATTTCCTTCCCACAATTTGGACAATTTTGTGGTACGCCCTCTATGTTGTTATACCATTGCTTACAAGAAGGGCATCTTTTCCATACCATATTATTTCTCCTACCTGTTCTTCTTCGTCTATATTTTTTCCTTCATGTTTTGTGCTAATCAATGATAGATATAAAAAGAAAAAAAAGAGGGATTCTCAATATCCAAGCAGTTGCCGTAGTAGTGGGAACGCATTAGGGAATCGCTCTAGCAACCTTTCCCAGAACTGTAACAATGGTATGTTGTACGAGCATGGCATTGTCACCGTAAGAGTTGCCCAGTCGCTTTCTGTACCATATTTATCCATTGCTTTAGCTTTAATATTGTAATTCCCTTTAGAACTCCAAGCATGTTGAACAGTTACCATCTCACCAGATGCTCCCGAAGTTGTATCAGTATTACCATCACCCCAATCAATTAAA
>CAYGVY010000011.1:0-13675 GCA_964353435.1 uncultured Thermoplasmatales archaeon
TTATCTTGTTGTAAATGACGATAATGTTGAAATTAAAAACGCAGATCATTTGTGGACCAAGGATACTTTTGAAACCGAGAAAATATTGAAGGAAGAATACGGCAAAATCTTTCAGGTGGCTTCGATAGGACCTTCTGGAGAGAACTTGGTAAAATACGCCTGTATAACCCATGCAGAAGGTTTTTTACTTGGACGAGCCGGCGCTGGGATGTTGATGGGTTCAAAACGGTTGAAAGCAGTAGTTGTTCATGGAACCAAAGAAATCAAGGTTGCTCGACAGCAAGAAGTTGATGAGTTTAAAAAGAGTCACAATGAAAAACTTAAGGATCGGGGAATTTTGCTAGATGGGACTCCGGAAACATTGATGATGACTCAGTATATGGGTGCGTTACCGACGAGATATTGGAGTGAAGGTGAGTTTGAGGGAGCAGAAGAAATTAACATTGATAGCATGAAAAAGAAGATAATAATCAAGAGACGGAGTTGTCATGCCTGCGTTGTTGCCTGTAAAAATATTTCTGAGGTGAAAACTGGTCCCTATGCTGGGACGCTCGTGAGTGGACCGGAGTATGAAACATTATTTTCTCTTGGTGCACTTTGTGGGAATAGTAATCTGGAGTCCATTGCGAAGATGAATGAGATGTGCAATAGACTCGGTTTGGATACGATTACGATGGGAAATGTATTGGCGTTTGCCATGGAATGCCATCGGAGGGGGCTACTTACTAAAAAAGATTTAGGTGGGGTTGAACTGGTTTTTGGGAATTATCAAGCAATGATCGAAATGATTCCTAAAATAGCCACGAGAGACGGGATTGGAAATATTTTTGCTGAAGGCACAAAAATTGCATCAGAGAAAATAAAAGGTTCTGCTGATTTTGCTGTTCATGTGAAGGGGTTGGAACTTCCCGGTTATGATCCGCGGGCTACTGAAGCCATGTCTTTATCCTATGTGACCTCGGATCGTGGTGCTTGTCATCTGAGAAGTATTGCGTATCGACCTGACATAGTTGGGACGATAGATGGAAAGGCGGAGATGGTTAAGGAGTATGAAGATTTTTATGCGGTTTGTGATTCGATGGTCCTCTGTAGATTTGTTACCTATCCAATTATGGGACCTATCCTTTGGGATGACCTAGCATCTCTGTATTCTATTGTGACAGACAGTAAAATCACTAAAGCTGATTTGGTTCAAACTGGTGAGAAAATAAACAATTTATGTCGATACTATAACTTGCGTGAGGGAGTGACTAAACAGGATGATCGGTTGCCTGATTTATTCATGAATGTTCCACTGAAAAAAGGTCAATATAATGGAATTACTGTTAGTAAAGAAAATTTCGAAAAAATGCTCAACGAGTATTATAAACTAAGGAAATGGGATACCAGCGGAATTCCATCAAAAGATACGATTTAAACAAAAAAAAAGAAAGGTGTCAAATGCCAAAAAAGAAATTTAAAGTAATAATAACTGATGCAGAATACCCTTCATTTGATATCGAAAAAAAGGTTTTTTCAAAACTTAATGTTGAACTTATAAAATTTCACTGTAAAACAGAGGAAGAACTCATCAGAAAATGTAAAGATGCAGATGCATTATTGAACCAATATGCAAAAATAACAGCGAATGTAATTGAAAATTTAAAACATGTAAAAATTATTGCGAGATATGGTATTGGTGTTGATAATGTAAACTTGGATGCTGCTACCAAAAAAGGTATTTTTGTAACAAACGTGGTCTATGATATATGCGATGTAGCAGACCATACCATCGCATTGATGCTTGCGCTTACCCGGAAACTTTTTTTTGTTGATAAGAGTATTAAAAAAATTGAATGGGACTGGAAAAAATTTCATCCAATTACACGGATAAAAGGTAAAACTGTTGGTATCATTGGTCTAGGGCGAGTAGGCCGACAAGTAGCTAAACGTATAAAAGGATTTGATGTAAATCTACTTGCCTGTGATCCCTATATTCAAGCTGATGTTTTTAAAACATACAACGCAAAACGAGTTGATTATAATACGCTACTTACGCAATCTGATATTGTGACTGTTCATGTTCCACTAAATGATGAAACCAGGTATATGATAAGTACCGATCAACTAAAAAAAATGAAGAAGAAAGCGATTTTGATTAATGCCGCTCGTGGTGGCATCGTCGATGAAAAAGCATTATTTAATGCTCTTAAGAAAAAAGATATCGCTGGCGCTGGCCTGGATGTGTTAGAGCAAGAACCTATCCAAAAAGACAATCCTTTTATAAGATTTGACAATGTTTTTATTACGCCCCATATGGGATGGTATTCAGAAGACACAGTCGATGAGGTACAACGAATAGCTGCTGAACAAGTACTCCAGTGTTTACAAGGAAAAGTTCCAACAAATCTTGTCAATAAAGATGTCATTAAAAATTTATGAGATGATGGTTTATGAAAGCAGCTGTTTGGTATGGTGGAAAAAACGTACGAATTGAGGATACACCAAGACCAGAAATAAGAGACGATGAAGTTCTTGTAAAAGTAAAAGCTGTGGCGATATGTGGTTCAGATCTCCATGCGTACAAAGGAATGTCAAAACGAAGGAAACCACCACTAGTTATGGGACATGAGTTTAGTGGAGAAATCATCAAGGTTGGAAAAAAAGTACAAAGATTTTCTAATGGCGAACGAGTTGTTGTAGAACCACTTATTTCCTGTGGGAAATGTAAACCTTGCACCAGAGGAAAAACCAATGTCTGTGACAATAAGAAGCTTATTGGTTTACAGTTAAGCGGTGCGTTTGCTGAATATGTGTCTGTTATTGAAAATAAGTGTCATAAGCTACCAAATAATGTCTCTTTTGAAGAAGCTGCTCTTGTTGAACCACTTGCTGTTGCTGTTCATGCGGTTAATATCACCCCAATCGAAAAAGGTGATACGATTCTTATCATCGGCTCTGGTACGATTGGTTTACTAACTGTGCAAGTAACAAGGAACTGTAAAGCTGGTAAAATCATTACAACTGATGTTTATGATTACCTTTTAGATGTAGCGAAGAACCTTGGTGCCAACGTAGTAATAAATACAAAGAACGATGATCCGCTTAAGACTATCAGTTCTGATTTTGGTGGCGTCGATGTTGTGTTCGAAGCAGTTGGACTACAGGAAACCGTGCAACAAGCGCTATCACTGGTACGATGCGGAGGATGTGTTACCTTAATTGGTATGTTTCAGGATAAAATGGAGCTGAACATGCTAAATGTTGCGGTAAAAGAAATAATGATCCAAGGCTCATATGGGTATACCTCAGATGACTTTAAACAAGCATTGAAACTAATTGCATCAGGAAAAGTAAAGGTTAAACCTCTCATAACACATGTTTTACCGCTAATAGATATTGCCAAAGGTTTCGATATTTTAGATAGAAAAAAAGAAAACGCTATAAAAGTTGTTTTAAAACTCTGAAAATGTTTGTTTATTTTTCAGGTAGTTCATCCCATATTGTTCTGAATGTTTTCATGGTCATAAAGGATGCGCTTTTCTGTTTTTTCAACCAAGCTAGTATCTCCCTGAAATTTGCTATGGCTTTTTCCCCAGTTCCACCATATATCCGTTCTTTCTGCTCATCTGGTAAATCAACCCCTGTTTTTTCAAGATTGATGAACTCCCATGGGTGAAAATAAAAAGTAATCACCTTTGTTTTTCCATGTTCCTCCTGTTTCGTGATTAAATGGTTGATTTTACGCTTCGCGTCTTTTGCACCGATAATCCGCCACCAGGGCCATAGATCACTTTTTTCAGGGTCATCAACACCAGGATCTGCTGAAACTGGTAATTCTAAAATATGTAAATCTCCTTTTGAAGTCCAGTCATTTTCTGATGGATGATAGGGTAATATCTGCGTCCTATGATGAGCAATTAAATATGATGAGTCTAAGAGATAATGAAACTCATCAAGTGTTTTTATCAAAAAAGTGTTACCCAACAAATACGGAGCACGAAAAGTAATAGGGCGCTCTCCAAACTTCTTTTGAATCACCTGGGTAGCTTTTTCAACCCTCCAGTGAATCTCCTCATCAGAGAGAAACGCTAAAGCTTCATGATCATAGGAGTGACATCCTATTTCATGACCACGTGTTTTAATTTGCTTGAGTACATCAAAGTTATCATCGATAATATTTGCAAGAATGTTAAACGTACAATGAATATCGAGTTCATCTAAAACATCAAGAATGGGAGGTATCCCTTTTTTTACACCCTCACAAGCATCTGAAAAAGGCTCAGCATCATGTTCAACATCAAAACCAATCAATACATATAGATTACCCATAATCCGAGCCCCAAATAGGGGACATTATATGTTCTGGTGTTCTTATGGTTTTTTAAAAAAAATTTAAATAGAGAAAATCTATCAAAAAACTATGCAACCAATTGGTTTTAATAAAAAAAGGTTTTCAGAAAAAATGAAAGCAAAGGGTTTTGATTTTGTAATCGCATCATCACCTGAGAACATCTTTTACACATCAGGGTTACCAACCAGGCACTCTGAGAATAACCCTATCTTGTTTTCTCTATCTAATCTGACACCCACGATAGTTGTTGTACGTCAGGATGGTGAGGAAAGCGTAATCACATGGATGATATTTGACCCGGAGTTAACCTGGATAAAAGATTTCCGAGGGGTTATGGCAAAAGACGATGCAGTAGATGCACTCGTCAATGTCCTTCAAGAAACAGGGATACAAAAGTCAACAATAGCCGTAGAAAGCATTATGCCTATTTATCAATATGAAGCATTAAAAAAAGCGTTTCCCAATGCGAAATTTGAAACAGCAGATGATATCTTTTTGGAATGTAGACTAGTTAAAAACCCAGAGGAAATAGATCGTATTAAAAAATCAACACATATTGCTGAAAAAACCATTCTTGCGATGTTTCATGAACTCAAAGAAGGAATATCTGATATCGATATGTTAAAAATCGCAAAAAACACTATTGTAAATGAGGGTGCGTCTGGTTGGGATCATATAACAATGAGCCTTGGTGCGAGCGACCCAGAGGCGCCTGGTACTGGAGTAAAGATGAAGAAAAACGAGATGACCAGGTTTGATATCGGGGCAATCTACAAAGGCTATACTTCTGATGTTAGTCGACATGCAGTTCTTGGTAAAATCCCCTCTGATGTAGAGAAATTTATTCGTGAAATCGTAGATGTACAACGACAATGTATCGATGCTATCAAACCAGGTGTTCCTACCATGAATATCCTTAATATAGCACAAGAAGCATTTGAAAAAAAAGGTGAGGAAGTACCTATTTTTCCTACCTGTCATAGTCTTGGTCTGCGATGCGAAGAAATCCATCTTTTTGATCCCTTACGCTCAGCCGATAAAATGTTTGAACCAGGGATGGTTTTTGATCTAGAGTTTTGGGTTCCCTATGAACCATATAACAACCGCCTGATTGGCATGGAAGACACGTATCTTGTTACAAAAAATAAATGTGAAAGGATATCAACACTTGATCAAACACTGCTTGTAAAATAATAAGAAGCCTCTAAATATGAGTTTAAAGATTCTAAGCTAAAGGTGATAGAGTTTGCGGAAACTTGGGGTAGGCATAATCGGTTTAGGTTCTGCAGGGTTACTTCATGCGGAATCCTATAATGCAATACGTGATAAAGCAAGAGTAGTAGCTCTCTGCGATAAAGATAAAGGATGTGTTGAATCAAACGCTCCGATATATGGGTCTGATGCACATACAAGTTATCATGATATTCTTCGTCGGAAAGATATTGATATTATTGACATCTGCCTACCTCATCATCTTCATGCCAAAGCAGCTATCGAAGCAGCTGAGGCAGGGAAACATGTACTGGTGGAGAAACCTATTGCGACAACACTTAAAGACGCTGATGACATGATCAACGCTGCGAAAAAAGCAGGGGTGAAACTCATGGTTGCAGAGAACCACGCGTTTATCCCGGCGCATATGCTTGCAAAAGAAATGGTTGACGAAGGAAGACTAGGTCGTGTGTTCCTCGCGAAAGCCTACGAAATCGTTGGTGACGTACCAGTTGAACAGAACTGGAAAACATCATCCGCAGCATTAGGAACACTCCTTGATATGGGGGTACACCGGTTTTTTGTTCTCAGATGGATTATGGGAGAAGTAAAAAGCGTGTTTGCTTTCGCAGAAAAACTCGCATGTGAACTAGAAACCGATAACGATGATACCGCAGTGATAGCCCTTAAATTCAAAAACGGTGCACTCGGTGAGGTAGACCTTACTTGCTGTGCAATAAGTGAACCAACCAACCGACTTGAACTTTATGGCACCAAAGGAACAATTATCGAGGATCACATGTGGGAACCACCATTAATGTATTGTTCACAGCAACCTGGTTTTGAAACAGAGGGATGGATGAAACCTGAGGTTGAACACGCACCATTCCCCGGCTACTATGGGATATCATTTAGAAACGAAGTTGAACATTTCGTTGACTGCGTAATACATGATAAACAACCAAAAGTAAGTGGAGAAGACGGTAGAGCAGCATTACAAATAGCTTTACTTGCATATAAATCTGTGAAAACAGGTAAAGTCGTAACAGTGAACAAATAGTTATTTTCTCTTAATATGTACGTTGTGCACACCATTTTGATGAATGGTCATTACCACAAGTTGAGTTTTCTCATTTTTTTCTACCGTTCCTTCAGATATCTCAACATGGTATCCTTTAGGATACTGGATTTTTGGCACATAAATCATCGTCGGAGCTTTGATTGATGTGTTTCCATCAAAGGCAAAGAAAAATGTTCCCTTTTTCATATTAAACATCATTTTTAAGGGTGTACCTGCAACAGAAATGAAATGAGGGCGACAAAAACCTTGAAGTGCTCTTCCACCAGAATCTATATCTTTTTTCCAATCCCTCGTCTGTTGATTACGTGAAAAAATGGAGAAATCCTCAATATTCCATTGATCACCCCATAAATTATCATTCTCTGGGTTATAGTTCCACTGACATGAACTCAACAAGCTTGCATCAAGGGCATCATAATACCAAGATAACGCCTTGCAGTGAACCTTCCAAGCATTTTCTGGGTTACTCTTCCATTCTTTGAATGCTCTTTTTTTATAGATATCATATCGTAAACCAAATTCACCAATAATCGTAGGGCCACCACCAGAAAACTTGTGTGCCATTGATTTCAGAGCAGCCATCTGAGAAATAAACGATTTATGAACAGCATTACCACCAAACAAAAGTTTACCTTTGTTATAATCATAGTTAAGCATCCACATAAAACGACCAAGACCTACCGTCATGAAATCATACCAATGAGGGGCATTCACCATATTGTCAGGTAACACGAACTCTACGTCCTCACCTTTTAGAATAGCCTCTGCAGGCCCCTCATAAAAAACTATTGTTTCGGGGTTTATTCTTCGAAGTTCTTTAGCAAATTTACAGATAAAAGAAGATAAATAATCCCTGAAATAATTTATTTTTTTCCCGTTTCTCTCGACAAAATAATCATTCTCTAAAATCATAGGTTCTCCCTGATCATTTACATCCCAAACACCATGTTGTTTCCAGATATCCTTACGTCCTTTGAGCCAACAGGAAACTTTCTTTGGATTTATTTCCTCACGACGAGTCTCTCTCAGCCCAAAGGGTGTTATTTTTTTATAGGGTACATTTTGGGAATACCCTGACCCAGTAGTCATTGCAGTAAAAGGCGTGAAATTATACCCCAGTACTTCATTGAAATTAATATTTGATCCATCAAGTTTCAACCCAATGAAACCAATAGTTGGTTCATTCAGAGAATCAAACCCGAGAACATGGTTCATATCTTTCGTACGATTCGCTACTTGTGTAAACGCATGAATATAATGGGATTGTAAATACTCCTGCACATTTTTCCCCTCGATTATACATGAAGGCGCAAAATCACGTCCCCCGAAAAATAACGTAAACATCGTTGCGCATCCAAATTGACTTCTACTCTGAGACCAAAACATAGGAGGATATGCTTTAGGATCTTTAGGATCATAACGATACTGCATGACCCAGGCTGCACCTGCATCATGAAACTTTGTGAAATCTAAACCAACTTTTTCAAACGTCCATCCCGGAGCCCCATCACCCCCAGTCATCCGACTCCAACAATCCTGATGCGGATCGATAAACACATAAAATTTTTTTTCCCCCGCGATCTTTAATACTTCCTCGATATAATCAAGAAACTCAGAGTCATAGTTCTTCGGACCTCTATGTTCTATTGCCTCCCAAGTGATTAAAAACCGTAGGCAATTAAAACCCCAGTGTTTCAATCTAGTAAAATGCTCCTCCGCTTCTTTCAACGGGATAGGATGACCAATGAAAGAGACATCCTTATGATCCATAAAATCGGTTTTTATATGCATAGCACTATTGGGCGTAACAGGTAATTTCGAAGACGCCGTAAAATTAACCCCACGAAGAAGGACACGCCGACCGTACTCATCAACAAACCAATCATTCTTTATCTGAAGATGCATGTATTTCTCCCCCTACGTTTTATCGGATAAAAGACCTTTGCTATGCCAAGTAATAGTAGTATTGTTTCAGTGAGATGCTCCTCTCTCTTCTTTTATCCACTCCATACATTGTTTAACAAGCTTTTTTATACTATTAAAATCGCCAGCTTTCACTAAATCTTTTTTAATTAAATTTGAACCAATATTTAATGCCGCTGATCCTGATTTGATCCAACCTGAAATGTTCTCCTGTGTTATTTCAACTCCCCCTGATGGCATCAATTTAGACCAAGGGCATGGGCCAAGCACAGCTTTTATAAAAGCTGGATCAACAGTTTTTCCTGGGAACACCTTCACTATATCTACGCCCATTTCTTCAGCATTTGATATCTCACATGGTGTCATGCAACCAGGGATGTATGGCACTTTCCGACGGTTACAGATTTTGGCAACATCTGGGTTGAAAACAGGGCCGACGATGAAGTTTGCTCCACTGTTAATATATAGTCCTGCTGTTGCAGGCTCAATGATAGTACCAGCACCAAGAATAACATCTGGTAATTCTTTTTGGCTCCAATTGTATAGTTCACTGAAAACCTCATATGCAAAATCACCACGATTAGTAAACTCAATAACCATGGCTCCACCATCTGCACAAGCTTGAACAATTCTTTTTGCTACCCTTATATCATCATTATAAAATACTGGGAGCAGACCAATATCCAATATTTTCCCAACAACCTCATGTTTTAAGAACCTTGGCATAATATTATCACCTTGAAATCCGACCTGAAGTCACCCCTTTCAATAATTTTTCTACTTCATCAATTTTAATAACACATGAATCTCCATACAAAGTATGCTTAAGACAAGAAATCGCAACCGCGAAATCCAAAGCTTTTTGTTTATCGTTGCTCTGTAAAAGCATATAAATTAAACCAGCAGCGAAAACATCACCAGCACCGACTCGATCAACAATATGTGTGATATCATAGTGCGGACTGATGTAGAGTTTTTTCCCATCATATAAAACACCTGACCATTTGTTATAACTTGCACTAATACTTTGTCTAAGAGTGATTGCAATTAATTGAAGATTTGGGAAACGCTCCCTTAATTTTTCTGTTACAAAACGATATCTATCTGCTTCTATCTCGCCCTTGGAAACATCGACACCAGGTGCTTTAATCCCAAAGATTTTTTCTGCGTCTTCTTCGTTACATATTAAAACATCAACATATTTTAACAAACCTGACATGATTTTTTCCGGGGGTTCACCCCATTTCCAGAGTTTACCACGATAGTTCAAATCACAAGAAATAGTAAGTCCTTTTTCTTTTGCTTTTTTCACAGCATCAATACATGTTTCAGCAGCACCTTTACCTACAGCGGGGGTTATCCCTGTCCAGTGGAACCATTGGGTGTCAGCAAAAATCTTTGACCAATCAAATGTTTTTGGTTTAACATTTGTAAAAGCTGAGTTTGCTCGATCATAAATAACTTTATTACCTCTATGAACCGCCCCTGTTTCAACAAAATAAATCCCTAGACGATCAGTGCTACGAACTATATGATTAACGCCAACTCCAAATTGACGAATATAGTTTATACAAGCATCCCCAAGGTCATTCTCTGGGAGACATGTCACAAAATCAACAGGTACGTTAAGATTTGCTAATGCGATAGAAACATTAGCCTCTGCTCCAGCATAGATTATATCAAAAGACCGCGTTTGGACAAATCTTAGGAAACCAGGCGGCATCAGCCGCATCATAACTTCGCCAAATGTTACAATTTTTTTATCGGTTTTCATCCAGGTTCCCTATAGCCATCATAACATATATAAAAATTATCACCTAAGTTCTACACAATGTTTCTCAACTTTTCGTCTTAGATTAGAAAAATCCCGATGGTTTTAAATGTTTCTTATTTAATAAAGGTTTGAAAATTATGTTATCTAGAAAACAGAAATTATCGCTTGCTTCTGCTTCTATTGGAGCGGGATTAGTTCTTTCATTGAACTCAAATGTAATACCATTGCTTTTAGATCCCCTTGCAAAATCTGCTTTTAATACATTATCTAATTTTTTTATCGGAATAGTAATCGGAATAACTCTGTTTCTTGGTATGGTTATACCCCCAGTTATCGGTACTATTAGTGACAACACATGGACAAGATTTGGAAGACGAGTAGTATATATGGTTATATTTGTCCCACTTACCGTTGTCATGCTAATCATTATATCTATTATTGGAAGCCATCTAGCAATCGATATGACGGCATTAAACACATATATTCTTCTTGCAGTTTGTATCACACTCTTGTATACTTTTCTAAACATGTGGAATTCAACATACTGTGCTCTTCTACCTGATCTAACTGAACCTGCAGAACGAGGAGAAACAAGTGGATATATGCAGGCGTTCAACATCCTTGGTACTATTCTTGCCTTTGGGGCTGCAGCCGCTGTTTGGGAAACAAGCCATACCCTGACTTTTGTTATTTTCGCAATAACAGTCACTATTTTTTCTGCTATCACCATTCTCACAATAGACGAAAAAAAAGCAGTAAAACCACGAGAAAAAGAGCGCCTCATATCAATTGTTAAGGATTTCGTCAAAGAAAAAGAGTTTGTAAAATTTATGATCACCTCTATGTTCTGGTGGTTTGCAATAGGGACACTTCAACCGTTCTTTGTCCTTTTTGCTAAAAATACCTTAGGTTTATCTGAATCTTCAGCACTTGTATTCATGGGGATATTCACCGTCATCCTTGTTATCTGCGCAGTTCCCGCAGGGATATTTGCTGATAAAATCGGTAAAAAACGAATTCTTAGTATTGGTGTTCTTATCGCAGCTATTGGATTATCAATAGGTGCTTTCACATCTGAGATTACACTAATTTATATTGCCATGGGACTAGCAGGTCTAGGATTCGGCGTTATTATAGTGTTAAATTTTGCTCTTACTGCAGATCTACTACCAAAGGGAAAAGAAGGAAAATTTATGGGTCTTGGGAATATTTTCTATGCTGCACCACAAATGATCGCTGCTCCCCTTGTCGGTTTTCTTATCAGTACATTTAATAATAATTACCAGATGATTTTTTACGTTACACCAATATCATTAATCATAGCATTCATTTTATTACAAAAAGTACGAATAACCAGTTAAATTTTCAAAAATATCAAACTATTTATACCCGGCTAAATATTTAGCATACATTTGAAAACAACGGGGAGGTTGACTAAAATATGGCAACAAAAGAAGAAGTAATGAATGGATTAAATAAAGTAAAATCTCGATTAGACGACCCAACAACAAAAGAAAAATTTAAGGATTTTACTAAAAAGATGCAGTTTTCATTTACAGACCTTAACACCAATTACGTTATGGATGTCGTCAATGGAGACGCAAAATCGCTAAAAGAAGAAAGCGTTGAAAAACCTGATATAATAGTCACATTAAAAAGTGATATCTTTCTTGGTATATTAGATAAAAAGATAAACCCAGTCACCTCATATATGACCGGTAAAATAAAGGTTAAGGGAGCTATGGGTGATTTATTAAAACTACAGAAAATCATGTTTTAAACAAATTAGCTTCGCTGGTGAGTAAAAGCAATTCGTATAAGAGAGGATAAAATGAACCTCGAAGGAAAAGTAGCAATTATTACTGGGGCAGCATCTGGTATTGGTCGTGCAACTGCGATTTTATTTGCACAAGAAGGTGCTAAGGTGGTTGTGACAGATATCAATGATGATGGAGGGGCAGAGACGGTAAAACTAATAAAAGGAGAGAAAAAACAGGCTCTTTTTATTCATGCTGATGTATCGAAAGAAGTAGATGTAAAAACCATGGTTAAAACCGCGAAAGAAACCTATGGTAAAATTGATATTCTTGTTAACAACGCAGGAGTTGTTCTTGTTAAACCAATTGTAGAAACAACAGAACAGGATTTTGAAAAAGTGGTTAATACGAACTATAAAAGTGTGTTTCTTTGCACGAAACATATTTTGCCGTATATGAAAAAAGGAGGCACAATAGTAAATGTTGCTTCTATATCTGGTCATGTTGGACAGATTAACCATGCGGTATATGGTGGAACAAAGGGTGCCATTATCGCACTTACCCGTGCACTCGCATGGGAATTAGCACCCCGTGGTATTAGAGTTAATAGTATTAGTCCAGGCTCGGTTGAAACTCCGATGCTTTTAGGTGATGTAGAAATCGAAGCGAAAAGACTTGGCGTTTCAATGGATAAAATTAGGAAAGAACGATCAGACATCGGTGCTTTACACAGATGGGCTGATCCAAAAGAAATTGGTGAGGCAATACTTTACTTAGCATCTGATAAATCATCATATGTGACCGGGACTGATTTATTGGTTGATGCTGGTTGGGCAGCGGGATAAAAAAAATTAAGATTTTTTGGATAAAATCCTGCAAAGTTTTCCTATAGATTCCCCTAGCTCTTTAGCTCTTTCAACGCCTTCCTTGTCATTCATGACTTCGTTTGGTTTCATAGCAGTAGCCGCACCCCACCCTGCACCTGGGACAATCAATCGCATCTCTAGAACGTAAAGAAGTAAAGCTGTCCAAGTAGTGATATGGCCCCATCGTCGAGCAACCGAGAGAGCACCTCCAACTTTCCCTTTTAATGGATGCCCTCGTGCTCCAAGAAGTTCACCAGAACGGTCAATAAATGCCTTCATCTGAGCTGAAACAGTTCCATAATAAGCCGGACTTCCAATGATTATTGCATCACTGCTGACTAACTCGCTTATTACTTCTTCAAGGTCATCGTCAAACGGGCATTTTTTCGTTTTCCAACAAGCTCCGCAACCATCACATGGCAAGATTTCATAATCAACCAAATGAATTAATTTCACGTCATCTATCTTAGATGATTCCATAGCTATTTTTAACAAAGCCTGCGTGTTCCCCTTTTTTCTTGGACTTCCATTTATTCCAATTAATCTCATAGTATCACCATAAAAATTGTTTTTAGCGAATACCTATCATTTTTCTTGCTTCTGAAGGATCTGCTATCTCTCTTCCCTTTTCTTTGCCAATCTTCACAATTTTTCTAACCAACTCAGTGTTATCCTTTGCCAGAACTCTTTTCTTCAAGTACGGATAATCTTCGGTCCCGACTCTGACAT
>CAYGVY010000012.1:0-12965 GCA_964353435.1 uncultured Thermoplasmatales archaeon
AAGGTGCGATCCAAGAATTCATGATAAATACCAGCGGCATCGGGAAACGAGGTAACTATCTTGAAAGTAACATTAAGGTTGTGAAACGACATCGTACATTCAAACAACGATGGTTGCTTGATTCCAATCTTTCAAAAGGAGATATTATTATTCTCTCCGGCAACATCGGTGAACACGGTATTGCTCTGTTGTCGTTTCGTGAGGGATATGGGTTTGAAACCACCATCAAGTCAGATATCGCGCCGGTCAATGGGCTCATGGAAAAGATACTTGTTGAGGGCGGCATTGTCTCTGCAAAAGACCCTACTCGGGGAGGACTTGCCAACACGGTCAACGAGTTTAGCGAGAAATCAAAGGTTGGAATTATTCTTCATGAAGACGCTGTCCCCATCCCCGATGGTGTACGATCCGCCTGTGATCTGCTCGGAATTGATGCCTTGGAGATCGGAAATGAAGGAAAAGTCGTCCTTGGTGTTGTGAAAGAAAAAGCAGATGATGTTCTTGCTGTTCTCAAAAAACATCCTCTGGGGAGGCACGCAGCAATCATAGGAGAAGCAACAGACCACGTCCATGGTGTTGTTATGGAGACCATGGTTGGTGGCAAACGAATCATCCATAAACCATTGGGTGATCCCGTGCCACGAATCTGTTAATCGCGTGAGGACTATTACAACATTTATCGATGCACTCACCGATACTGCGAATTAACATGCTCAGGATGAACAAATGATAACTGTTGGGATGACTGTGGAATGGTCATTGCCCTAAACGTAATCGTAGAGGATAAAACCTCCAAGAAATAGTTTGTAAAAGCAGAAATACCTTTTAATAGGAATGTGGTTATCGATTCTCATACATGGGGAAGAAAAGAGATCTCATCCAGGTGCTTTTGCTGATATTGATTGGTATGTTCATTCCGTTCCTTGGATCTGTCACTCTTTCATACGGGTTCGAGATTAAAAAAATAAGCTTCACCTTCTTTTATTTTCTCATCATCTTTGCATTTGAACTTGGTTTTGTTTATCTTTATTTTACTTTGAATAATAAGCGAGCGAATAAAAAGATGGAGAAGTATAAACCAAAATAAAAAGATGGACGGGGGGGAATGGGATTGAAACGTATGAGATTCTCAAAACACATACACTCGATATTTATGAAAAACTGTATTTCTTAGGATACAAACGGTAAAAGATAAATAGGAAAACCCTCTTCAGGGGTGCATCGAGGTAAACAATTATGGCAGTAAAAGTAGATAAAGCAACATGTACCGGCTGTGCCGCTTGTGAATCAGTGTGCCCTGTCGAGGCGATTAAAGTCGTTGAGAAAGCAGAAGTCAACGAAGACACCTGCATTGACTGCGGTACCTGCGTTGATGAATGTCCAGTTCAAGCAATCAGTCTCTAAATAATTATTACTTTATTTTCTCTTCTTTTTCCTTTCTAGTTTTTGCTGTACTTTTTCACTGCGGAGTTCCCAAAGCGCATCGTGAGCTATCCATTTAGCAGATCTTGATTTCATAGAAAGAATTTCTTCAGCTAGCTGTATTGCTTTTTTATTCAATCTGATGTTTCGTTTTCCAATATTTCTGAGCGCCCAGTTGACTGCTTTCTTCACATAGTTCCGTTCATCCACAGCATATTGTTTAATCAACGGAAATACTGTTTCGAACTCGTGGTCTGTTGCGTTTTTATCATGGACTGCAAGGCCTGCAACTAAGGAGAATGCCGCACGTCTCACAAATTCTTCATTTCTCTCCGCCCATTCGAACACTTTTTTCCATGCATATACGGTCTGATCAAAAAGGCTTGTGCATGCTTGATCGCAGACGTCCCAAGAGTCGAACGTCTGTGCCCACCGATCCATTTGTTCACCGGTGATTTGTGTTGGATCCTCGATGAAGACAGCGAGTAATCGGGCGTCATGAATCCCTGAATCCCAGAGTTGTAACGCAAGGTTATGATTCGTACCGATTTCCTTTGCAAATGGTCTGAGAACATAAATCGAAATGCCTAGATTGTTCTGAGGATTGATCCCGTAACGTGCCATTCCCTTGATATTTTCAGGGTTTGAGAGTGATTTCAGTTTCTGAAGGATTTCTTCGTAGTCCATGTATATCACCGTTTGCATGTCTCATATCTTTTCTTATTTGAATATTTTTCCGGTTTCCATATACCACAGGTATAAGTCGAGTTCCGCAAGTGTGAGATTAGTTTGTGTTGCGATTGTTTGTAAGATTTTTTCAATTTCCATATATTTTTTTCTCGTAAGCGTCTTTGGTTGTTTGATGAATTTATATCGCTCGAGCAAGTCAAGGATATGGGAATCAATAATTGCATAGTCATCAAATCCGATGTTTCTGAGGAAATGACTCGCTTCTTTGAATCCAAGTCCTTTGATGTTTTTTACAAGCCATTCTCGTCGCTCTTCTCCTTCAAGAGACGAGATGATCGTTTGGATGGTATCTTTGCATTTCGTTGATTCGGTGATGTAGCCTGCTCTTGTGTTTGGGAATCGATAGCCGATGTTTTTTAGTTTTATTGCAAGTGTTTCTTGTGAGTCGGAAAGAAAACACTCGCTGAGTTTTTTATGAATACGCATGCCTCGTTCTGCGCTGAAGTTCGCGGTAAGAATACAGAAGCACATTTCTTTGAATAGTTCATCTGAGGAGTTTTTGTTTATTTTTTTAAATTCTTTGATTCTTTTATTTACTTTGGTGCTTACGTTACTGTTTTTTAATGATTGAATTTTCTTAAATAGTTGGTTCATAGTGTCTCAGCTTCAAGATTTTTTATTGAAAAATATGGTGGAAGATGTAAGACAAACGGGGGTATTAGGTTGGTGAGGAGAGGAGGAAAGGATGGGATGCAAAAATATTTCCCCCGTTTGTTTTTACATCTCCACGCGTGTTAATGTGAGTTTTTTGGTTTCTTCTTATTTTATCCCCAATATACCACTATTAACAATTGTTAATAGACCTACTATATTTAAACCTTTCGCCCCCCTGTTTCTCCATATGCAACCTTTTACCATGTTCGCAACCATCAATTTCTGTAAAAAATAAAAAACACTAATTATAAGTATAAATGAACGCTTGTACCCTTCGATGAAACGCACTCCTTGTGAATATGTGATGTGGAACGGACTTCCTGTCATCCGAAAAGAAATCGCAGAAAGCATGATAACCAATTTCGGGTTAAACCAAAAAGAAGCCGCAGAAAAACTCGGAGTGACACCCGCGGCAATCTGCCAATACCTCTCTCACAAACGAGGAAATGTCAAGATAGACGATCAAGAACTCATCAAAGAAATCAACCTCTCTACAGAACGCATCCTCAACAACACCGATACAAATGTCATCGAAGAAACCTGCCGCATCTGCAAGATATTCAGGGCAAAGGGAGTCTTCCCTTCCGCATGCAACTCCTGCCCATCAGAAAAATAATTATTACACGAAAGCTATCCTTATAAAGAGTTTTCTTATCTATTCCGTATAGTACAATTTGAGGGCTGAGAATAAATGAAATCAACAGCAATTCTTGATTTAATGATGAAAGACCATGGGAAAATTGTGAAACTTTTGCTCGATGTTGAAAAAAGTATCGGTATGGAGCTTATCTCTACAATGAAGGTGTTTGATACCTTCGAATGGGAGCTGGAAAAACATATTTTTATTGAAGAAAAAGCGATTTTTTCCTCGTATGAACCAACCAACATCGTGGAAGGTTATAAGATGGTACCAGAACTTATCCAACAACACAATGATATTCTGAATAGACTGCGGGTCATGAGAAAAAATCTGATGTGGCAGCGACCCATTGATTATGATGAATTCAAAGAGTTAATTATGGCACATAAAACATTTGAGGAAGTATCATTGTACCCAAAACTTGATCAAGAATTAGACGTATCGCAAAAAGAAGAAATCATGGAAAAAATTCGTGAGATTATCTAATAATAACTCTTTTTAACTAAGAGCGAATTGTTCGAATCGTTCTGATTTTGCTTTACAAATCGGGCAGATTGGTGGTGGTATTTCTCGTGCACATAAATAACCACATACGCTGCACCGCCATACCGGGATAGCTGGCACTGTGGTTGTTGATTGTACGGGAATTGTTTTTGACATCACCGATGTATGTTGTTTCGTTTCTATGGCAGAAAACGCAGCGTCTTGAACTTCTCTGGGGCGTCGTTCCGGGATCGGCCCCATCTGTGAAGGATTCTCTTTTATCTGCTTACTTACAAACAACCCGCAGTAGCACATACCAAACTCATCTATATCTGCATCCCGATACTCACACGGACAGATGATATCCACATCGTATTTTTTACTGCCACATGAGACCCGACACGGACACGACCCGTACCCATGTCGATTCGTGTTGGTAACCAGCCCGTCAATAAGATCATTTAATAGTTGCGCATCAGGACACAGGAAGTAATCATTCTCCGTTGCATTCTTTTGCATGGAGTTTAAAATCGTCTGTCTTTCTGTCATCACCTAAGCTTCTCCTTAATTTCCTTGTCGTTAAACCCGCGGATCACCTGTTTTCCCTTATCGATGACGATCGTTGGATACGTACCATATGGATTATATTTTTTTACTTCTTCGTTTGCCTCGATGATATCATTTCCTGTCAGCTTATCCACATCAATGTATTCATATTCGACATCCAGAGCTTTGAGTAGTTCTTTTGTTTTTTTACACCACCCGCAGGTACTTAGGGTATAGATTTTCACCTGATGCGTTTTTTTCTTCCCAGGAACTATTTCGCATTTCATTGCTCTTATATTTCCTTGGCATCTAAAAGCTTTATGCTACCTTCGGAAACTAGTTTTAAATATGAAAAAACTATATAATAAATGAGGTTGAAGCATGACCGTTGCCTATTATCAATGTCAAAAGTGTAAGAAAAAAACAATAGTTAAAGATGAGACGAAAAAACCTTCCTGCTGTGGAAAACCAATGAAGAAGATACAGGTTAATATTTGTCTTCAACCTGATCATGCTGAGCATGCTCGGCCTATGGATGCCGATGAACCATGTGATGATTTCCGGGGTGGAAGCTAAACGGAGAGATGAAAAACTATGGTAAAATGTGTTGTGTGTAATTGTGAAATTGAAGAAGAAAAAATAAAGCATATCCATGTCAAAGGAAAACCTAAAAAAATCTGTCAAGAATGTGTTTCAGCAATCAAAGGATTTGCATAATCACCTGGTTTTACCTATGTGGATATAGACCATTCTGTTTCGTGGCCCATCTCCTTCATAAAAAAAGATATGTTGCCATGTTCCAAGAACCAGTTTTCCTTTGTTGACCAGCAGTGTTACCGATGAACCAAGGAGGCTTGCTTTGATGTGCGCGTCACTATTTCCCTCCTGATGGTCGTAGTTATTTTTTTCCGGTATCAGTTGTTGCAATGTTTTAGTAATGTCCTGTTGGACGCTTGGGTCTGCTCCTTCGTTGATCGTGATCCCAGCGGTTGTATGAGGTACATAGACAATGACGTACCCTTCGTTGATTTTTTCTTCTTTAACTCGCAGTTGAACATCATCGGTGATATCGATCATTTGATTTCGTTGTTTGGATGAGATGTGGATCTCTTTCATACATAAATCATCAGTTTTTTCTATTTAAATCGTATTGGTTGGAAAACATTTTTGTACCCTGGTGAGGTACTCCTGACTTCGAAGGACATGAAACTTCAGCCAAGTGCGATTCTCTTCGATATGGATGGTGTACTGGTCGATTCACTGGATTCCTGGTGGAAAGCGCTGAACAGTGCGCTGAAGAAATTCAAACACCAAGAGCTGACAAGAGACGAATTTATTGAGACGTATTGGGGTCATGACCTCAGAGCGAACTTGAAACGATTGAAGTTAAACCCAAAGGTTGCACCGTTTTGCAATATCACCTATGGTGATCATCTCGATTATATCAGAATTTATCCTGATACCAAGAGTGCATTGAAACAGCTTGTTTCTTACAAGAAAGCGGTCATTACCAATACACCCACTGATTGTGCGCGACAGATTCTTAAGAAGTTTGATATCACGCAGTATTTCGATGCGATTATTACCAGTGATGATGTACTGAAAGCAAAACCTGATCCCGAGATCGTGTTTTCAGCGTGTAAACAACTTGGTGTTACCCCGAAAACCGCTCTCTTAGTTGGAGACACAGAGAGCGATGTCAAAGCAGGACGAGCAGCAGGATGTATTGTCATCGGTCTCAACATTGATGCTGATATCACGATTCAGAGGTTATCAGAATTAACTGAACTTGTATTATAAAATACATACATCTCTTTTCTTTGGAATGATAATAATTAAGAATATACAAGAGATGTACTACCTGTGGGCATCATGGAGAAAGATATTCAGATTATAGAGTATAAGGAAGTTGATCTTTCAAATTCAATCCTCATTGAGGCATTCCCTACAGTTGGGCTTGTCAGTTCGATTGCTGGACATTTCATCATCGATCAATTAAAACTTGAGGAGATTGGAACGATCCAATCCCGATATTTCATGCCCGCAGCAGTCATCCATAAGGGAGTCCCATCACCACCAGTACGAATCTACGCTGGAAAGAAAAAATGTGAGCCTGAGAGCATCTGTGAACAAATCGTTGTTATCATCTCTGAGTTTATGCCAACAGTCGATATCATTCACCCACTTGGGGATGCAATTCTTGATTGGGCAAAGAAAAAGAAATGCAGCTTTATTGTAACATTAGAAGGAACACATGCTCTGGACCCAAAAAAATTAAAAACTCATGGAGTCGCAAGTACAAAGAAAATGAAGGATGTCCTTAAGACATATACCATTGAAGAGACACAAGAAGGAATGATCACTGGTATCACCGGCGTGTTACTCTATGAGGGGGTACGATTGAAACGCGATGTCCTTTGTCTTCTCGCAGAGGCGCATACATCATACCCGGATTCACGAGCAGCAGCATTGCTTGTTGAAACACTTGGTAAAATGCTTCCTGGAATGAAGATCGACACTGAACCGTTGTATAAGGAAGCTGAACAGATTGAACAGAAAATACGCTCATTTATTAAACAGGCACAACCGACAGCACCCTCAACCGTACAGCTCCCGACACATATGTACGGCTAATCTTTTTTTTATGGATTCGTAAATCGATTCAGGTACACGAATTTTTCAAGGGTAAATCGTTCCGGTCTTGTTTTTTCATCTTTCACCTGTTTTTCTGAAAGAATTGGTTTGATAGTTACCGCGTGCTTTCCGATGATGACGAGAGTGATTACTTCGAGATTCTCCGGTATTCCTAGTACTTCCCGTGTTTTCTTTGGACTGTACCCTGCGATCGGATGAGCAACCAGCCCGAGCTCCGTTGCCCGAAGGATGAGAAACGCGGTCGCCATCCCCGTATCGAACTGATGGTACACACGTTCTTTGATGACGCAATCAAATTCTTTTTTACTTAACACTGCAATTATCATGGAGGCACTGCGCGCCCACTCATTTCCTTGTGAAAGTGCTTCATGCATCTTTTTCAGCATGTCCGGATCATAGACAAACACGAAACGCCAGGGTTGATTGTTAAAACACGAGGCAGACAGTTGTGCGCATCCTGCCAGATCTCTTATCAAATCCTCTGTAATATCAATAGGTTCAAGGGAACGATACGCACGCCTTTTTTGAATTGCTTCTCTGACTTCCATGCTCTACCCTCAAGATGACGGATGGTTGATGAATAATGGGATAGTGCTTTCGGCTCATAATATTTTCTCATGGTGGCCGTGGGCAAAAGAAAACTATAAGATGGAGGTAGAGTATTTCCTCTCTCATGGCAATTGGATTTGCGTTGTTAAGTATAAGCCCTCTCCATGAGAAAACTGTGTATGAGAAGCTCACCCATATCTCGGAGATCGTTGAGGTTCACCCGCTGTTTGGGGAATTCGATATTCTTGTGAAAATTGAAGCATCGGATATCGATTCCATTGGGAGTATTGTGATTAATAAAATCCGGGCGATCCAAGGCGTTATGGATTCAAAAACATTGATTGGGACAAAGAGCTTATCTGGATAAAATTTTTTTTTATCTTGATCCATAAAAAGTTAATGAGGAACCAACTTCTTTTTTTCTATTTTTTATTGTTGTTTTGTTGGCGTGAAAGATACCTGATTCGTTCTCCGATGAGAGATATTTCTACGATGAATCGTACTTCGCGTTCTTCTTCATTGCTTGAAACGGATCCTACGACCAACATTTTTTTACGCCCCCTTCCATTTCATAAGATGCTCATTGATAACATTATACAATAAATATATTTGTAATTATCAATACAAATACTTTTCTCTATTTTTAGATAATTATAGAGATACCTTTATGTATTAGAATCATACATGTCCCAACTAGGAGAATACGAATGAAAAAACACTATCTACTCGTCCTAGCAACATTCATACTTTTTACTTCAACAATATCCATAGCAAATCCGATCAAGCAAAAAGAAACAACCGATAATTCGACACTTCCCACGGGAATAACCATCTACGTCGACGACAACAATACCCAAGGACCATGGAATGGCTCATACGACTACCCATATCGATACATCCGCGACGGCATCCTCCATGCATCAGACGGCGACACCGTCTATGTGTTCAACGGACTTTATAATGAAACGATTATTCTCAATAAATCGATTTATTTTCGAGGTCAACAACAGGATAACACCGTCATCGACGGACATAACAACGGATCTGTCATCCACGTCAACACTGATAACGTGCATATCAGGAACCTTACGATACGCAACTCTGGAGGATACCAAGGAAACGCAGGAATCACAGTTGACGTAAACACCACCACCATCACCGAATGTACCATCTACCGAACACGCACCGGTGTTTCTGTACAAAACAGCAGTGAAACCATCATAGCAAACTGCCGGTTCCATACCAACGGTTACGGTATCACATTCTCATCATCTGCATTTACCACCATTGATCAATGTACCTTCTTCCACAACGGCATCGGCGTCTACCTTTTTGATACACATTGTATCACCATTACAAATTCCTACACAGACACCAACGGCATCGGATTCCTCTGCGAGCATTCCTCCAACATTCAGATATCAAGCTCAGCTGCCCGCGATAACAACGATAATGAAGGAGGGATGTTTTTCGTAGACAGTAATTATATTAATATCATCAATTGCTATATCGTCCATAACGGTGTTGGTGTAAACCTCATTAATTCGTCAACCTGTTTTATTGACCACTGCAATTTCTCCCTCAACACCCATTTTTCCTGCAAGTTTAAAGAAACAGTCTCCAGTATTTTTTTGACCAACTGTATTTTTACAAAAAATCTCCGCTATGGACTCTACGCAGAGAACAGCGCATTCGCCGTTTCATGGAGCAATCTTTACAAGAACGAAAACTACGGACTGTACGCAAAATCATCTGCTATTGATGCCAGGTATAACTGGTGGGGATCCAAGAACGGACCAGCGCGTACCGGTCTTACCAGAACAGATCGTGGTACCTGGGACCCACGCGAGATTATCTATGCACCCTGGCTTTCATTCCCGATGCTGGATGTCGGACCAAACTGGAACCTTGATAAAACATTCCAGAAACCAAAATACTCCAACCCTTGGCCAGAGCAAATCACATTTGTAGAACCTGATACTGACGGTGATGGAGTTCCTGACTGGTGGGAATTAAAATGGGGATACGACCCGACCGCCTGGGATGATCATCAGCATCTTGATCCTGATAATGATTCGTTTAATAATATCGAAGAATGTTACATGAATCAATTCGGCTCCAATCCCTTTAACAAAGATGTGTTTCTTGAGTTTGACTGGACAAAAACCATGAATGTAAACGTCACCAACAAACCACCAACAAAAGAGATCACTCAAATGATAGATGCTTTTGCAGAACACAACATCACCCTTCATGTCGATGCAGGGACTCTCGGGGGAGGCGAAGAAATCCCCGCACAATCCTATATCACGTACGCAGATCTTGTTGACCTCTACTGGAAATATTTCCTCCACTCTAATCTAAACAACCCGCGGCAACGCATCTTCCACTATGGTCTACTCTGCGATTATTCCGAAGGAGCCGGGTTTGTGTTTTTCGGTTGGGATAATCTCAACTCTTTTGTCATCGGGGATCAATTTCTCGTAGAGAACTTTCCGCACTTTAGTCGCGAACAGCTTGCGATGACCTCTGCGATGCATGAACTAGGACATACCTTTGGTCTCATCGCGACGAGATTCACTGGAATTGATAACGCACTGACCATGAAACCTATCTATAAAGAGTTCTGGACCTACCTTCCCTACACGAGCACCCTCAATTACCTCTACTCCGCTTCGATCTTGAATTATTCAGATGGCGCGCATGGACGAGGAGATTTTAACGATTGGGGAAACATTGATTTTTCGTTTTTTAAAAACACCCATTTGGAATATCCAGGATAGCTAATCTTCTTTCCATTTCGTTAAAATAACCCCTGCGATGAAAAACACGGCAGCAAATACAATCACGACGCCACCGTTGATGAGTGCTTCATTCTGATTCATGTAGATCATCGAATTCCGCAGCCCTTCGTTCACATAGTAAAGGGGGAGTATGTGTGCGATTGTTTGAAGGAACTGCGGCATTTGTTCTAAGGGAAAGAAGGTTCCTGCAAGAAACATCATAGGGAAGCTGATTGCCCCAGCCGCGGTATCTGCGGTTTCTTCTTCTTTGACAAACCGACCAATAAGCATCCCCATCCCTGAGAACAGGAAACTGGTCGCAATAAGGATAATAATCGCCAGAGGAGTAATATTCACGGTCATGCCAAATACTAAAATACCAATGATCGTAATCAATGCGGTCGTAAGAGCAGCAAGGAACATCATGAACAACATCTTCGCAAGGATCCATTCGGTTCTCGTGATCGGCGTGGTCAGCAATTTCCGAAGGATGCCGTCTTTCCGGTATTTCGTGTTCCGTTCTATGCTGCCGTATATAGCGCCTTGCATGATGGTAAAGCCAATCATCCCCGGCAGAAAGAAATCAATGAAATTGAAGTTTTCAGTAATTGTGCTTATCTCGCTTACCCCGATGATTGTTCTCCCTTGGGAAAAATTTTTGTTCATCTCTTGTAGAATACTGGAGATAACACTTCGTATGACCTGGGTTGTTGTCTGCTCACTGGGATCAAAATAAAATGAGAGATTTACCCGTGCCGATGGATTCATAAACGAGTTTTTAATCGTCTGTTCAAATCCCTTTGGTATTACGATCAAACTTTTGATGTTCTTCTCCTTGATAAAGGAGGTAACGTTTACATTAGTTTTTACAATGTTGATGTTAAAGAGTTTTGTTGCATTCAGTGTTGCATTAAACCCTTTGGACATCTCAGTCTGATCCTGGTCCTGTATATACAAGGTGTATTTCGAACTGCCAACACCTGAAAAGATCGCTCCGAACAATAAAATAAGAATCACAGGAAACGCGAGGCTCCAAAACATGCCGCCTCTGCTGCGATACCATCCCTTTACACTGTAGATGAAATCCATCCATACGATTTTTATGTTCATTGTTTGTCCTCCGTCAGTTTTGAACCAGTCAGTCGTAAAAAGACCTCTTCGAGATTTGATCGTCTGATGTCGAGACTCTCATATTCAATGCAGTCATGTCGCAGATGCGATAATATTTCTAATACACGTTCTTTGTAGTCTATCTTAATTGCAATATCACCGTTACCTTCTGAGGATACCTCATCGTATCCTTCTTGTTTCAGCATTTCAATAACATCAGCGGCATTTTTACACTTCTTAATATGCAGGACGCTACTTTTTCCATAGTTATGGATCAAATCATCAAGGGTGCCCTCTGCGATAATCTTTCCCTTGAAAATAACTGCAATGTGGTCAGCTAAGTACTCAGCTTCCTCCATATAATGCGTGGTGAGAAACACAGTTTTTCCTTTTCTATGTAACCCTGCGATGACACCCCAGACCTCTCGTCGAGCCTTAGGGTCCAACCCTGTTGTCGGTTCATCAAGGAAGATGATATCTGGGTCATTGACCAATGAGATTGCGACACCAACCCGCTGCTTCAATCCACCAGAAAGATTTCGGTACAACATGTTTTTATGAGACGTTAAATCTAAGGATTGTATAATTTCGTCAACATCAGTTTTTTTCTTATAGAGATTTGAGAAATACACCAATGTCTCTCGAACTGTCAATCTTTCAAAGGAATGGAATTCTTGTGGAAGGATCCCGATTTTTTCTTTGACGTCGTTAAACTGGGTTTTGATGTCCTTTCCAAGTAATTTGATGGACCCAGCGGTTGGCTGTCTGATTGATTCAATCATTTCCACAGTGGTTGTTTTTCCTGCCCCGTTTGGTCCAAGGAACGCGAAGATTTCTCCGGTTTTCACGGAAAAGGAGATATCGTTAACAGCAGTAAGATCACCATAGACTTTTTTCAGATGAGAAACCTCGATAGCATAGTTGTTGTTCTGTCCATCCGTAGCGATAGTGATACGACCTTTTGAGTTACACGCTGCGCAGGAGACGACCATCTGCTCCCCGGGATCTCCGTAGAAGGAAGCGATTTCCCCACAGTTCGGGCATTTGAATCGTTGCTCAATCATATACTCTCTTTCGAAATTAATTAATAAACAGTGATAAAAAACAGGTATTTAGGTTTTATCCTACTCTAATAACGTCTTTTTCTGGAGTTTCATCTGGGCATCAAAGGTATAAACGATTGGAACACCGGTTGGTATCTCGACGTTTGGGATATCCTGGTCAGAGATGTTTTCTACGTATTTGATGATGGATCGGAGGCTGTTACCATGGGCGATGATGAGAACGTTTTTCCCTGCCTGTAACTCCGGTAAAATATGTTTTTTATAATACGGGATGGTTCGTTCACAGGTGTCTTTGAGGCTTTCTCCTTT
>CAYGVY010000013.1:0-12654 GCA_964353435.1 uncultured Thermoplasmatales archaeon
TCTATGAAAGAAGCGGGAATAAAATCAGTATTATTTAATCAGGTGAAAGATAAGAGAATTATTGCTTTTATGGTCCTTAAGGGATTTGGAACCTTTGTGATTGTCACCGGTCTTATTGGTTTATCATTTATTCTTGGCCCTCTAAATCTTATTGTTAAATTTGAGTTTACACCAATGTTTGGAAATACTATCTACAGCGCTGTTTTTTGTTTAGTGCTTTGCGTTATAGGTGGTGCATTAGAATTTTTTGCGGATACGTATATAAAATATTTATCTAGCAATAAAACTCAATAAAAAATTTTAATTATTTTATTTAGATAATTGGTGCCACTTCTATTTCACTTTCTCCGATAGGCGCGTTGTATTTAACCCATATATCTCCTGATGATGAATATTTAATGATTTCTCCTTGATTTGTTGAATAGGGGAGTTTCAATGGCGAAAGCTTTACATGTAAATATAATGGTACATAGAATCCTTCTTCATTTCTAATTATTATTTTAACCTGGGTGTTGTTTGTTGTGTATTGATGTGTTATGTGAAGTTTCTCTGATTTTATTACTTTGTCATATGTTATTGTATTGTTTTGTATTTGAAAGAGTCTAAATCTTGGTCCTTCTTTTACCTCTGACATTCGGGTTACACTTGGTGTGTTGTAAAAAGTTGCTGCTTCGTATTGAAATTTATTTGAGTAGCCATGCCAATGTCCTGAAAGTACATAGGCTTTTTCCTTTGTCAATATTTTTACTATTTCTTCATATCCTTCCTCAATTTGACTGAAATGGCCTTCTTTCCACCCCCACGGCACATAATTATAATCACGTCCTTGCTCCGCAACAATTGGGATATGATGTAGCAAGAATTTAAGATCAGCTTCTTTAGATATAGTATCATTAATCCATTTAATTTGAGTTCCAACAAATCCACCCCATGATCTTGGCGAATGTAGAGCAGCACTTGCAACAAACAATATTCTACCAAAATAAAAATAGTAATTACCTGGACCTAGATGACTCGCATATCTCTCAAGGTTTGGATCAGAATAGGTTTCCATGTTACCTGGTATGGTATAAAGCGGCATTTCAAGATCAGATATGATCCAACCATAATAGACATATTGTTTTTCCAGACCATAGTCCGTCATATCGCCAGTGTCAACAACAAAAGCAGGTCCTATGTCGTTTACTAAATTAAAAACATTTTTCCTTTCTTGTACATCTGCTCCACCATAACAGGGGGTATGAACATCTGTTACTTGAATAAAAGTGAAATCATCTTCGCTAATTGGTGTAACATATATTGAATTATTACGTGTAGTGTTTATTCCATTTATTTGAAGAGTTAGATTATACCATCCTGGGGAAAAATCTTCTGGTATCTTAATTGTTCCTTGTTCATTTTTTAATTCTTGGAATCCTACCCAGACTTTTTCAACAGATGTTGATATTTTAAAATATTCACCGGGTGCTACTATTGATGGAACATGTTCATTTGGGTAATCTGACTCAGATAATCTTATGATATTTGGGTATGGTACATATGTCATGCCCATTACTGCTATTAAAACAAAGATGAATATCGTGGATGGAATGTATGGTTTTAAACGGATTAATTTCATAGCCATCCCCTGAATATTAAATATGCTATGTACATGGAAATTAAGGCTGATACTATCCATATGATAATAATCTGGTACAGTTTTGCTTTAACAATTATTCGACCAATTATTATAATTCGATGAAGAATCAAAATCGCTCCAATTACTCCAACTATTGCAAGCGGGTACCATTGATTGTAATAAACCATTGCAAAGTAAGCTGTCCTTTTTGGATCCGCATATATATTACTATAAATCATGAAAATAGATAAAAGTATGAATCCTAAAGTAATAACCGAGAAAATTGATAAAGCATTTGCTTCTATGTATGATTCAGTATTGAATTTTTTTCCAATAATTTTGAAAATTATCATTGAGATAACTGTTGGTAAAAACCAGATAATGGTAAACATGAGAGAATAAGCTGCAATAAAATGAGGCATGAGACTATTAAATAAACCAAGTTCTGCAATTGTTGTATAAACAAGGCCACATATGAAAATTACAAGAGAGGTTTTAAAAAAACAAGGATATTTGATAATTTCTTGAAAAGATTCAGAGGGGCGATGGAATAGCGTTTCAAATCTCTTTTTATAAGACATGTCTGCTCATAAAATATATACATAAAAGGGTTTAATAAAATTTTTAAAAACTATGTTATAGTATAAAACATTTCATGACAATTAAATCTAGGAAACATTAAATATACTATATATATTCGCAGATAAGGAGGCAAAATTATGGAAGCAAAAACTCCTAAGGAATTTTTTGAAAAGGTCTTGCCCACAAGGTTCGACTCGAGCAAAGCGGCTGGTGTAGATGCTGTTGTCCAACTGAACATTACAGGTGATAATGGAGGCGATTGGTATATTGTCATTAAAAACCAGAAACTAGAGGTAAAAACAGGAATACATGAAAATCCGGTTATAACAGCAAAAATGAAAGATACTGATTATGTGGACATGGTAAATGGGAAGATAACCGGTGATAAGGCATATATGACAGGGAAACTGAGATTCAAAGGAAACATTAGCGTTGGCATGAAACTTAAAGGACTGGGAATACTGTAGTATTCGTTGAGGAATAATTACTAATAATATATTCTGTGTTGATTATGTGTTGAAAAATTCATTGGGGGTCTTTATTACGTCAATGTATAATTTTTTAGTTTGCTCAAAACAAAACTACATTTAATGGGAATAAGTGGTACGTAATGGATAAAAAACTCCTTGTGACAGGTCTAGATTATCTACCAGAATGGTGTAGGGAATACATAAAAAGCGCAGAAATCACGTGTGTTCCTGATGTTTCGGAGGAAAATCTCAGTCAACAAGTGAAAGATTGCGATGGAATACTTTACATGCAAACCATGAGCTATCCGATCACACGAAAAATAATCGAATCTGGTAAAAAATTAAAGTTCATACAATCCGCAGGTGTTGGATATGAGCTCATTGATATTACGGCAGCAACTGATAATAAAGTAGTCGTGATGAATATACCTGCTGCTACGACCGTATCGGTAGCAGAGCATACGGCGGCGCTTATACTAGCATGTGTAAAAAATTTGATACAAATACATCAAAGTACAGTCACAGGTCAATGGCGAATAGGGGTATTAGGTATTGAACTGCGGAACAAAATCTTAGGAATCATTGGATTTGGTAGAATAGGGCAAGAGGTTGCAAAAATTATGAAAGGTTTCGAAATGAACCTTCTGGTGTACGATCCATTTGTACAAGAAAAAGATATTAAAAAATTAGGTGGAAAAAAAGTTACTCTTGATACTCTGCTAAAAGAATCTGACGTTGTTACAATTCATGCTCCATTGATGAAAGAAACTCATGAATTGATTAATGAAGAAAAATTAAATCTGATGAAAAGCACTGCTATTTTGGTGAATACCGCCCGTGGGGAGCTATTGGATGAAGAGGCACTTTATAATGCATTACATGACGAGAAAATTAGATGCGCTGGGCTTGATGTTTTTCGGGAAGAACCTGTGAATGAAAAAAATCCTCTGCTCTCATTAGAAAACATCGTTTTATCGCCTCATATGGCGGTACAGACATCTGATGGAGTTCTTACCCTTATGAGGCAAAATGGTGAACAAGTTGAAAAGGCATTACATGAGATTTATGAAAATGTTATCAATCTAGAGGTTTTAGAAAAAATAAGGGAGAAGAAAAAATGAAGGAACGTGTTGGACTGGACACACCTGGAAAACGATTGCTTTTAATGGGAAATGAAGCAGTAGCAAGAGGTGCAATTGAAGGTAATTGTCAGTTTGCATCATCGTATCCTGGAACTCCATCATCTGAAGTATTAGAAACATTAGGGCGGATTGCAAAAGATTTTGGTATTCACGCCCAATGGTCAACAAATGAGATGGTAGCATTATGGAGCGCAGCTGGAGCCACATACTGCGGTTTGAGAGCTCTCGCGGTAGCAAAACATCATGGAGTCGCTTGGATGACCGATCCTTTGATCAATTTTTCCCATTGGCAGATTGGTGAAGGTGGGCTTGTTGTTGCCATTGGGGATGATCCTGGTGGGCATAGCTCTTCGAATGAGTATGATTCAAGAAATCTAGCATCTAAAGTCTTTGAGATCCCTATTTTAGAACCAGCTGATCCTCAAGAAGCCAAAGATTTTATAAAAGAAGGGTTTGGGCTCTCTGAGCAATTAAAAAGTCCTATCTATGTGAGAATGACGACGAGGGTTTGCCATGCAACTGGTGATGTTGTATTAGGAGATCTTCCAAAAGAGAAAAGAAAACCTGAGTTTTTTCCAACGACTATTACGCTAGGAATGGAGATGATTGAAAAGCGTGGATGGGTAGATATGGCATATCTCCATGACCGCATCCATTCGAAGAGGTTAAAGGAAGCAGCTGAGGTTTCCAATAAGTTCCCGGGTAATATATTGAAGATGAATGGAGATGAAGAACTAGGTATCGTTGCATCTGGTGTGTGTCGCCATTACGTTGAGGAGGCGATTGATACGCTTGGTGCGAATGTTGCATTTCTTCAGCTTGGAATGTCCTTTCCACTGCCTTCTGAAAAAGTGTCTAAATTCTTAAAATCCGTAAAAAAGATTGTAGTTTTTGAAGAGACTGACCCAGTTATTGAGATGGAGCTAAGATCTTATGCTAAAGATGTAGCCCCTGATGTTGAGATTTTAGGTAAAATAAACGAAGTTACTCCAGTTGTTGGCGAGCTTAATGTTATACCAGTTTTGAGGACACTTTCAAAAATATTGAATAAACCTATGCCTCAAATATCTGAAAGGGATGAGATTAAAAAAATGTTGACGCCCTATCAGGGTATTCGCAGGATAGCCTTATGTGCTGGCTGTCCTCACAGAGCATCTGGGTATATTATGAAGAAGGCGACAGAAGCATTAGGGATAGACTACTATGCTGGTATTGGTGACATTGGTTGCTACGGTATGATGGGACTGCCACCATTAGGAGCCTTTTCGTTAACCAACTGTATGGGGGGGAGTATTGGCATAGCAAATGGGGTTGCAAAAACTGGTATACCTCAGCTAGTGATCGCATTCATTGGTGATTCAACGTTTTATCATGCTGGTATTCCTTCTTTAATAAATGCAACCTTTAATGACGCTAAGTTTACCACAGTTATTCTTGATAATGTAGGCACAGCAATGACTGGTTTCCAACCTCATCCTGGTTCTGGTTACACGGCAATGGGGGATAAAACAAAGATAGTACCAATAGAGGGTTTAGTAAAAGCCTGCGGAGTCGAGCATGTAGAGGTTCTGGATCCGTATCAGATTGCGAAGTCTATCGAGGGTGTCAAAAGAGCTCTGACACAATCTAAAGCATCTGCAATTATCTTTAGAAGAATGTGTTCAATCGAATTTTTAAAA
The DNA here is from genome assembly GCA_964353435.1 of uncultured Thermoplasmatales archaeon. Lineage (GTDB taxonomy): Archaea > Thermoplasmatota > E2 > DHVEG-1 > DHVEG-1 > SM1-50. The sequence continues at coordinate 5,492 of CAYGVY010000013.1, forward strand.
CAAAGAAGGAAAGAAGGGCTTCCTCTTCCGAAACCATTTGTCGTTGATAACTCAATATGTAATGGATGCTCCATCTGTGTGGATGATTTTGGTTGCCCGGCTATTATTTGGGATGGACCAAATAAGAAAGCAGTCATTGATTATGCTCTATGTACAGGATGCGGAAATTGCGCCCAGATTTGCCCTGAAAAAGCAATTAAAGCGAAGGTGAAAAAATGATTGAAAGCTTCAACATCATAGTAGCAGGAGTTGGTGGGCAGGGAAACGTTTTAGCTTCTAGAATAATTGGAGATGCAGCCATTGATGAAGGTTATCATGTTGTTATAGGTGAAACTTTTGGTGCAGGTCAGCGTGGTGGATCAGTTCTTAGTCACGTTCGTCTTTTCAAAGATAAAAAGTATGGTCCACTTATACCTGAAGAATGTGCAGATGCGGTTATAGGTCTTGAACCTTTTGAAGCGTTGAAATGTGCAACCGAGTTTCTTAAACCTAAAGGCGCTGTAGTGACTAATGAATATCCTGTGATGCCTTCTGATAGGCACTATCCTAAACTAGATGAAATTTTTAGCTCTTTAAAAAAAATTTCTGCAAAATTGTATACGCTTGATAGTACTGAAACTGCAAAGGAATTAGGTGATGTAGCTTCATCAAATATTGTGATGATTGGCGCTGCATATGCCTCTGGATTGCTTCCACTTGAAGAGAAGCATTTGAAGAACGCAATTAAAGACAGGCTTTCAAAATCATTAGATCTCAATCTGAAGGCATTTGATAAAGGAAAAAAAATGGTTAAACAAAAATAGGGTGAAAATGACCATAATTGACCAACTTGGCCCGATCTTTAAGCCAAAGTCAGTTGCGATAATTGGAGCATCGAGCAACCCATTGAAACTTAACAATTGGATAACTGTGAGTGCTTTAAAGAGTAAATTTGATGGAAAGATATATCTCGTAAATCCCCATGTAAAAGAAATTCAGGGAGTAAAAACTTTTTCGAGCGTACTTGATGTTCCTGCAGACGTTGATTTAGCTGCAATCATGGTTCCAGCAAACCTCGTCCCAGATGTCATGAAAGAGTGTATTGCAAAAAAGGTGAGAGGAGCAATTATTTTCTCCGCTGGTTATAAAGAAATCGGTGAAAAAGGAATTGAGCGTGAGAAAGAGATCAATGAATTAGCTAGAAAAGGAAATTTCCGAATAGTTGGACCAAATTGTATGGGGATTTATAGTTCTGCAGTAAATCTTAACTTGACTGCTCTTTCTGCAAAGAAAGGTGAGGTTGCCTTTGTATCTCAGAGTGGAGGATATGGCCTTGAGATTTTTGCAACAGCAATGCAGAACGGCATAACATTTAGCAAGTTTATAAGTACAGGCGACAAAGCAGATGTCAAAGATCATGAATACCTTGACTATCTCTATAATGACCCTGATACGAAAGTAATAGTACTCTATTTAGAAGGGGTTGAAAAAGGAAGAGAATTTTATGATGTTGCCAAGAAGGTAACAAAGAAGAAACCAATCTTTGCAATAAAAATTGGTAGATCTGAAATAGGCAGGATAGCAGCACAATCTCATACTGGGGCTTTAGCGGGCGAGGAAGAAGTGTATACCGCTGCGTTTAAGCAGGCAGGCATTATTAGAGCTTATGATATCGAAGAGCTCTTTGATTATTTGAGAGCATATCTAACTCAACCGTTACCGAAAGGAAACGGGGTTGGGATACTGGTGGGGAGTGGAGGAGTCGGTGTCGCAGCTGCTGATAAATGCGCTGAGTTGGGGTTAAAAGTTCCGCCTTTGAGTAAAGAAAATCAAGAAATACTAAAAGCGATTTTACCAGAGTTTGCATCTTTTAGAAATCCAGTGGATTTCACTGGATCTGGAGCAGAAAAATTATTTAGTAATTGGGGCGAAGTCAGGGAGATTTTTAATGATAGAAACATTGATTCATGGTTTTTTTCATTTCCTGGCTCTGGTTTTTCAGGTATAAAAGATATAGTGAAATCCTATGAACCATTAATGGAAGGACTTCAGGGACTTACCTCTGCTGAGATTTTTGGTAGAAATGATGCTCCTTTTATTGCTGCTGGAAATGAGAGAGATGAAACGATTAAACCTCTTCTTGAAAAGCTCCTTGGTTTGCTGTTTTATCCTACTCCTGAGAGAGCGATTCGTGCGATCGCTGCCCTTAATAATTACAGGGAATTTTTAGAAGAAGATAAATTGGTTGAAAAACCGTTTGAATTAAAAGGAGATGCACGTGTCGGTGAGGAAATAATTACTAATGCTTTAAAGCAACATAGACGGAATTTGACCGAAATAGAGTCTAAACAAATCTTGTCTGCCTATCAAATACCGACGACAGATGTGTCTCTAGCTCGAAATAAAGAGGAAGCAGTGAAATATGCAAAAAAAATCGGTTTCCCTGTCGTATTAAAAATAGTATCTCCTGAGATAACACATAAATCGGATGCTGGAGGTGTAAAGCCAAACCTTGAAAACGAAAAACAAGTTATTGACGCATTTAACCAAATAATCGAAAATGCAAAACGCTATAATCCAAAAGCATCCGTGTTGGGTGTTGCTGTACAAAAGATGGTAAGTCAGGGAATTGAAGTGATTATTGGAATAAAAAGAGATCCACAGTTTGGGCCTGTTATTATGTTTGGTGTTGGCGGGATACTTGTGGAATTGTTTAAGGACATCTCTTTACGTTTGGTTCCGATAAGTAAAAGGGATGCAGAGAAGATGATCGATGAGATAAAACTACATCGATTGTTAGAAGGCTATCGTTTTTATAAACCAGTGGATAAGAACGCTTTGATATCTATTTTGACAAAGATATCGGCTCTTGCACAGCAATTTCTATCAATTGAAGAGATGGATCTCAATCCAGTATTTTTATATCCTGATGGCGCAGTGGTTGTGGACGCCAGGATTATTATTGAAAAATCAGAGGTGAAATAATGAGAGATATTTTTCCGATGCTTCGGGGAGCAGGATTCTCCTCAGAGGAAATGCAAAGGCCTGTCGTAGCCATAGCTAACTCATGGACTGAGGTAGTGGCCGGACATGTTCACTTAAGGACTATCTCTCAGGCGGTACGAGAAGGTGTGAGGGCAGCTGGCGGAACTCCTATGGAGTTTGACACTATTGCCCTTTGTGATGGTCTTTCAGAGGGAACACCAGGTATGAGGTATCCACTTCCAAGTAGGGATTTGGTTGCAGACTCAATTGAGGCAATGATTTCAGGTCATGAAGGGTTATTTGATGGAATGGTTTGTATATGTACCTGTGACAAGATTGTTCCTGGTATGCTGATGGGTGCGGCACGTGTGAATATCCCAACAATCTTTGTTTTGGGTGGTCCGATGCGCCCTGGCATCTACAAAGGAACGGAAATAGTAGCTACAGATCTTCAAAAATTTTATGTTGATTATACAAGAGGTATATTGGACCCTGATGAGCTTCTGGAGGTAGTGAATGTAGCGTGTCCAGGTCCTGGGGCTTGTAATCTCATGGGGACAGCATGTACCATGGCTAGTTTGACTGAGGCGTTGGGTATTGCTCTTCCTGGTTGTGCGACTCCATTTGCTACGGATTCGAAACGGCTTTTATTTGCCAAACGTTCAGGCGAGCAGATAGTTAGTCTCATTAAAAAAAATATCAAATCCTCCGATATATTGACTAAAAAATCCTTCGAAAACGCAGTTAAAGTTGATATGGCCATTGGTGGATCAACGAATACTACTCTTCATCTGCCTGCGATAGCAAATGAATTGGATATCGAAATTGATCTAAAATACTTCGATAAAATTAGCAGAGAAACACCATGTTTGTGTAAGATAAAACCCAATGGACCGTTCAATTTTTCTGATTTGGAAAAGGCTGGTGGAATCCCAACTGTTATGAAACGCTTGGAGCCTTTATTGCATTTAGATGCGTTGACTGTTACAGAGAAATCACTAGGAGAAAATCTGAAAGATGTTGTAGTGAAGGATAACGATATTATAAGACCTCTAGACAAGCCTTACATGAAGGATGGGGGCATAGCAGCACTCTACGGCAATCTTGCTCCAGATGGTGCAGTGATTAAGGTATCTGCTGTTGACCCCAGCATGCTGGTTCACACGGGACCTGCAAGGGTTTTTGATTCAGAGATGGCGTGTCTGGAGGCATTTGAACAAGGTGGAATTAAACCCGGTGATGTCATTGTGATAAGATACGAAGGACCAAAGGGTGGACCTGGTATGCGTGAGATGCTTATGGCAACGATGCAGATATCGGAAAGCAAATTTAACAAATCCGTGGCTTTGGTGACTGATGGAAGGTTTTCCGGTGGTACCGCTGGTCCTTGCATTGGTCATGTATCACCAGAGGCGATGGAGGGAGGGCCTATCGCATTGGTGAAAGAGGGAGATATGATTGAGATTGATATCCCTAATAGAAAGTTGAATGTTAAGATTAGTAAAGATGAGTTGAAGAAGCGTTCGTCTAAATGGAAAAGGCCTGAGGCTAAAGTTAGAAAGGGTCTTCTGGCTTTGTATGCAAAAAATATTTCTTCTGCAAGCAAAGGTGCAATCAGAATTTGAATATTTAAGATAACCAATAGATGATTAATTCTTCTGCTGTTTCTTGAGTTCTCTAGCTATTGTGTGTCCGAATTCACGCGCAGCTTTAGGTCCATTTGCGGTTATAATGTTTCCGTCTACTTCAACCTGCGTTCTGGTATAAATAGCACCTTCCTCTTGGAGCATCTGTGCAAGCCCTGTAATATTCTGATCATAGACTGTTGCATGTTTGCCTTTCAATATTCCTGACTTTGCTAGGATTAATGGGGCAACGCATATAGCGCAAATTTTTTTTCCATTGCAGAATGCCTCTGTTGCTATAGAAAGTGCTTTGTTATCATTGTAATAGGGACATGCCCCAAGTCCGCCTATGAAGATTATCGCATCATAATCGTTAACGTTTACCTGTTCAAGCGCTACGTCTACCTCTACACTTGTACCTTGGATGCCTGTTGCTGTTTCCTTTTTTGTGCTGGCAATAATTATCTTTATCTTAGCCCTTTCAAGTTCTTCTTTTGTATGCAAAAATTCAATGTCTTCGAAGTCATTGGGTGCAATTATTATTAGTGCTTTTTTCTCAGTCAAATGTGATGCACCTTTTCCTCATATTAGTGAAAAATGTTTATCATAGGTTTTTTACATCGTATTAACTTGACCGCCAGTTACATTAATTGCTTGTCCTGTCATAAAAGCTGATTCATCAGACGCAAAAAATACGACAACCTTGGCTATGTCCTCTGGTAGACCGATTCTCCCAAGGGGTGTAAAATTAGCCATTTCTTCGCGGAGATCCTCTGGAGTTGCACCTGCACCTCGTATTTCCGCGCCCCATTGGACTTCTCGGTCTTGCATAGATGTTTTTATTGAGCCCGGACAAATAGAGTTCACGGTGATACCGTAGGGGGCTAGTTCTTGGGCGAGGCTTTTTACATAGGCGATTACGCCATGTTTTGATGCGTTATAGTGCGCCTGTGTGGCTACGCCGCCTTTTCCTGCCATTGATGCGGTGCAGATAATTTTACCGTTTTGTTGCTTGATCATTTGTTGTGCAGCAGCTTGGGTGACGAGGAACGTACCTTTGAGGTTTACATCCATATTGAAATCCCATTTCTCTTCAGGCATGTCGATGACATATTCCATGGACGATACACCAGCGTTACTGACCATGATATCAAGCGAACCGAATTTTTCCATGGTTTTTTTAATGAGATCATCAACTTCTTTTTTTGATGTAACATCGGTTTTAACTGCTAATGATTTTCGCCCAAGTTCTTCTATTTCTCTTACAACCTTTGTTGCTTCTTTTATGTTGATATCGCTAATTACTACGTTTGCCCCTTCCCTTGCCAATGCTAGTGCTATTCCTTTTCCTATTCCTTGACCTGCACCAGTAACTACAGCTGTTTTATTTTCTAATCTCATATTCATTTCCTCCTACAGTTCAGCCATCTGACCGAGATTTCTATAGTATGTAAGGTCGTCATCCCATAAGCTGTATGTTTGACCTGTGATAAATTCTCCTTCTTTGCTTGCTAGAAAGACGACCATGTTTGCAAGAGCCTCTGGTTCATTGGCGATATTGATCAGTGGTGAAAACTGGATGTAAATTCCCTCATCAGGAGGTTCGTTGTGTGTTAGTTCTGCACCCAACACTAGTTCTTCGTGTTCAATATAACCAGGGCATAGAGCGTTGACTCGTATGTTATTATTACGTACCTCACAGGATAGACTACGTAAAAGCCCAATCGATGCATTCATTGACGCTGCATACGCTGAGAGATTAGCTGGACCAGAATTTGCGGTCTTAGAGGTTATTCCGATTATCGTACCATGATTATTGTCTATCATATTTTTTAGTGCGGCTTTGGCGATATAATACATGCTTTTAGCATTGAAGTCCACGATGATATCCCATTCATTCTCGGTAAGCTCTACGGTTTCTTTAAACAGAGCGATACGGGAGCAATTCACTACAAAATCAATTTTACCGTACTTTTTTATGGCGATATCCATCGCTTCCTTAATCTCTTTTTCAGAACAGACATTAACACCGATTCCAATTGCATTTTTAATCTCTGACGCTAACTTATCTGCTTGTTCTTTTTTAAAATCTGTAATTACGAGCTTGCATCCTTCTTTTGAAAGTTTCTTACAAATCGCCTGAGCGATGAGCCCGTTACAGCCAAAAACAATTGCGGTTTTATCGGATAACTTCATATGTTTCTCCCTTCAAATATTATTTTATAAACTTAGTATGGCTTACTACCTTAAAAACATTAAGAAAACTTTGAATCTATATCGTAAATTGCTTGAATGCAGATTTCCAAACACTCTCGCATTAACTTAGGATCAATGTTTTCGATTGTATCATTTATCGTATGATAAAACCTTGGCATATTCCCATCAGGTAAAAGTCCTACTATTGAGGCTGATTTTAATTTTTTCATTGAGAATGCCATGGAATCTGTAAAACACATAACTGGTCCTTGTGTAATGGGAATATTTACTTTATTGCTCGCTGTCTGGAGAATAGCACAGATTTCGGGAGATAATTTTATAGCACCCATCTCCACCTTCGTAACAATATGTAGATGA
>CAYGVY010000014.1:0-12609 GCA_964353435.1 uncultured Thermoplasmatales archaeon
TCTCATCAATATATGCTATTGGTGCATGATTCACTGGGGAATTAATGGTAATACTTGCTTTTTGTTCTATAGACCAGGCGTCATCGTTGTCTTGGACCTTAAAAGAAATCGTATGCACCCCGACAGACAGATTTGTCGTTTGAAATGATGGCTGGTCGCTTATTTTTCCGTCAGTGGTTGACCTCCATTCATAGGCAGTGACGATTCCATTGCTATCCGATCCTGATCCGATCAATGAGACAAGTTGACCTGATTCTGCAGGGTTTGGTGAAATTGAGATTATGTAAGCAATAGGAGGCTGATTTTCGTCTCCTGGTTGTCCTGGGGTTTGAAATATTCCTGTTGGATAATTGTCTTTATTCTGTCCGCTACCACCAGGGATACTGTATGGAATGTCACCAATGTCATCGCTACCTAGCATGTCCTGGTTTGGACCAGAGTAGTTGTCATATCCAGTATAATCACTCCAGTTATTTCCACCTGAAGGATATCCGTTGTCCCAGCTATTATTTGCCCCAATGTCACGGACTTGAGGATAATTCTGGATAAAGCGATTATGATATATCTGATTGTTTGAACAGTTGGCCCAGAGGTGAATACCGTAATCACGGTTCCCTGAAATGGTATTATCACGGATGATATTATTCGTACAATATGACTGCATATTAATCCCTCTTAGATTGTTATTTATGACGTTTCCGGTAAGCGTATCAGAAGTTCCCCCTGAAATAATATCAATTGCATAGTAATCGTTTGAATAAATTTCACAGAGGTTTACCGTATGAGCTGAACCTTTCATTAAAATACCGCAATATGTATCTGATATGTAACAATTCGAAATTGTAACAACCGTATACTCTCCTTGCTGAGATAGTGTTTTTCCAATAGCGATTCCATGATAACTTGATGATTTGGTGTTATGTATTTCAAAACCTGAAATTGTTACGTTATCACTCATTATTTCAATCGTGGATTTTAATGAGGCTTGTCCGTTTATTACTGGTTTAGAAATCCCGATAAGGTTCAGTGATTTGTCAATATAGACGTTCTCATTGTATGGTCCACTGGAGACAAGCACGGTATCACCATTGGCTGCGTTGTTGATCGCTTCTTGGATCGTGGTATAGTTTCCTGGTCCACTCCCACCAACATACAGGATCGTTGCTGCAGCACAATTCTCAATTAGAAAAAGATTTCCGACTAAGCAAACTGCAAGCATACTCATAACGAACGCTACTATCCCTTTTCCAAGTATCATTTTCTCATCCCGTTCCATCTCTTTAGCTACTACCGTATCCAATTCTCTTAGTAATACTATATAAAAGTACGGTGATAAACTATCAGAGTGAAAAAATCCCTTTCTATGATTGAGCACCTGTTTCAATTTCCTCTCTTTTCCTCTGTTTTTATCGCAATGTTTATATACTGTTAAATTAACTAAAAAATATATAAAAAAAGGAATTGTTATGACAAGTGAACACATCTGGGCCTGGTTGCAAACAAAAGGAAAAATCTTCAAGGTTATCTCAGACCCAGAGCGAGGCATCATCGAAGTCATCAACGAAAAAGGAGAAATATTGATCCGAAAAACAAACCTGAGCAAACGACAAGTTGAAACCGTTGAAAAAAACTTTTTACATCTTATCGCAAAAAGATTAAACGGACGGGAACCTTCTGCATCGTCTGAGAATCGAGACGCGTTCGACCCTATGATCTCCTAAGAAAACATGTTCACTCGTCTTCATCTTTTATTTTATACTACTTAAAAAAAATATTTTCGTTGCATTTTAAACAAAAAATTAATAGCCTGCATATGGATTTCCCTTACGGATGCAAAAAAAGGTTATGATCGTTGATGACGATCCTGATATTCTTATTACTATTCGTGAACTCTTTGAATCGGAAGGATTTGAAGTCTACACCGTGCCGTGCGGAAAAGATTGTATCGATGAACTCGAAAACGGATTCAAAGGCGTCATCCTTATGGATATTATGATGCCGCATATGGATGGATGGACAACCATTCGTCAAATTGTGATTAGAGGCCTTAATAAAGGAAATGTCATTTCAATGATATCGGCAAAGGATGAATGTGATTGGAGATTTGATGATCTCAAACAATATATCCATCATTACATAACAAAACCATTTGACACCCAACAATTAGTACATACTGTCAAAGGATATTTTGCTACGCCCCAATAAAATTTTTTATGGGTATCTATTTTTTCCACAGATCCATTCGTTGCGATCGTTTCTTAAGAAATTCATCAACCTCATGATGGATATCGGAAACAGCCTTGACTTTCACCGGAACTGAAATCTGCTTAGAGATCTGGCCTGTTATAGGAAGCTGATACATCTGTCTCTGAAGTGTCATGACATCGCTTTCAACTTGCACTTGTGTTATCTTCATCTGCTCCCGTAATTCCTGCATCTCCTGTTTCAACCCTTTAAAAGAGTCATTAAACCCCGTGATTGTGTGGTCTTCCATATGCAAACTACTTTTCAACTGGTCATCTTGAGATGGAGATTCATGAATTAATTCAAAATATTGACGAAGGGCATTCCTCAGAAGCTCACTATTACTCACGCCCTTTTTATTGAGTTGCGTAACAATCTGATTCTCTTCTTCAGAGAGTTTGAGTGCAATCGTTCTGTGCATAGCGAATCCATCCCAATTCACACCAGTTAATATCTTCATCACATATAAATGTTGATGGTTTTACTCATTGTTTTCACAAAGTAAAAAAAGAAACTCCCACAGGATTATTCTCCTTTATTACATCCGAACCATCTGAGACGTCCATTTTTTCTTTTGTTTTTCTGAAGAAATATCTGCTTGTTTTGATATCTCAAAATTGTGTATAGGTGTTTTACGTGATTCTTCAATGTAGAACATAATGCGATCAAATTTCTCATCGGTACGTTTCGTTGAATCTTTAACATGGTTCTGATATTCACCTTGTAATGATTGATATGCATCTTTCCAATATTGTGTTTCAGTAGTATATCGTGATTTCCAGTCGTTAATTTCGTTTTCGAGATGTTGGATTTGTATGTGAAGTTGATACGTGTAATACTCTAAAAATGTGTCATGCGATTGATCAACACGGTTTACCTGCTGGTTTACCACTTTTTCTCGGAGAAAATCTTCTTCAAGGTTTACCTTTTGGTTTACCTGGTTTACCTCTTTATAACCTTTTCTATTATCTTGATTTATCTTCTCCTGGTATAAGTGGTTTACCTGGTTTACCTCTTTATATGGTTTCTCCCCATTTTTAACCTCATTTTGATGTACATAGTTCCAGAATGCTTCGCGGATAATCGTACTTGGCGAGGTACCTTCTTTTCGCATGGAACTAATAATCTCTTCCTCCTGAGAAGTGAGCTTTAATGATATCGTTTTCCTCATTGAAATTTTCCCCTTAAAAATGCTGGTAAACCATGGTAAACCATGATATATTTTAACAATCCTTTTTTCCTTCTGATAAATCGTGTGAAACAGATGGTAAACCACCGGTAAACCGCGATAAATATTCTCAAGGTAATGTTAATTTGTGACATCATCCTCGCAAAAGAATCATTTTGTAAGTACTTATACTTTTTTAACATGGAAAAAAATAAAAACATAAAAACGATAAAACAACTCGTTCTTGTCATCAAAAAATCAAAAAGATAGGCCATCCTACATACACTTTTCCTAACACATTCCGTATTCTTGTGATCCAAGAGACATATGATCCAATGCCATTCTCTTCGGACACCTTCTTTTTACAAGATAGAATATTTTCTTTATAAGTCAAAAACATCTATTAAACTACTTGCCCGCATTGGAAAAAATATAGATGCTTTTTTTTTTAAAATGAACGTCTCTTTCTCTTTTATTTATAATGTATTCAATAGGAAGTATAATCGAGGAAAATGCTGCTCAAGAAATTCAAAGATACGTTCTATCAACGGGACTCTCGCTATAAACGGCATTTTCACGGGTAAAGGATCTGACCAGTCACTTTCACTTCGATGTTCATCCCTTGCTTTTACTTGAACCTTATAATTCCCCCATTTTGACCAATTATGCACGACACTAACTTGTTCACCGGAGGTATATGGCCCGAACCAGGCGCTGAAGGTTCCGTCCCCGAAACTCCATTTATAATAAAGTGTATCACCATCTGAATCGGTTGTTGAGGCGTTAAAGGTGTAGCTCTGCCCAACCTTTCCTCTTCTTATTCCGGACGGTGTCAATGTTTTCTCTGGTGGTGTATTATTCCGTGTAATAAACGTGAGTGTTGGGTCGCCGAACAGGTTCATTTCATAGTAGCACCATCGCATACATTGACCGTTAATTTTTTTCAGATTTTCTTCTTTTGAATCCTGATTTGCTTTTCCAATCGATGTGATATTTTCTCCGAATACAGCATCCCAAAAGAATCTGTGGAAGCGTTGTGACGGGCCATTTGTACTACCTGGGGTTCCCCATCCATAGCGAGCACACATAATTGCAGCAAACGCTGCGTGGGTGGTTTTTACCGTGAAGTATTCAGCCATGCAGTCTCCGTCATCAAATGCACCGGCATAGCAGCCCTGTGAATAAACAAATGGAAGAACCGTGTTTGAAAGACCCTGAATGTCACTCGGTACCATTCTCATAGTATAGGTGGTGCTTGAGTGCCCAAGATGATTGATGAAACGTACGCCATTGTTGATACGACCGATGATTTCAGCGGTTGACCAGCCAGTACTCCATGGATAATTCAGATCAAACCTTGACCAGTTGTGGTCATACAACCTGTCGAACGTATACGCATCAAGAGACATTCCAACCGTGGTGTAATGATTTGCGTGGGATCCGTTGATCAGTTCATCCATGGAATCATCGCCAAATGTCACTGGATTGTTTGGTGGTCCCCAGAGATATTCTCCAACCATCATTGTAGGGCCACTTGAATACCCGCCCGTGTTCATGTATGAAATCGTCTTTTGCACGAAGTTATTTGTCTCAGTGATATCACCAACAGATGCTCTTCCTACGTACACCTCAGCAACAAGATCAACCTCACCACCACCCTCCCCATCATGCGGTTCACCCCATTTGTCATCATCATTATAATTAAAGGATCCATCAAGACAGCCGTAGTAAAGATCAGATGGCATAGTAGTGGAATCTTGCCCAGCTTGTACCCATAACATTTTTGCTGGAATAACATCAGAATCACCACCAATCAGCACGTAATTGATTCCATTAGCGATGTACTCATTTCGAATGAAATCCCGAATGGTTTCCGGGGTCACTTGTCCTAATGGAGAGACATCGGTAAGTGTTTTAATTTCAGTTTTAAGCCCTTGTGCTTCATGAGCATCTTTGAGAGGAGTAAACCCTGTTTTCAGTTCATCGGTCGTCAGGATTAACAGATCATAGCCTGCAGCTGAAAGAGATGTAAAAGGGGTAATCCTATATGATGATAAAGAATCAAGAGAATCAACTTTCTTTGCAACTTCGATCCTGTCTTTTTCAAAACTTCTGTACAAGGGGCTTACTGAACCTGTTTGTATGGTTTTTACTATTACGGTCACTTCATCAAAATAAGAAAGTTGTCCAGAAATTGGCTGGTATTGTACTGGATACAGCAGAAGAATAAGTAAATTATAACCTCGGAAACTATAGATGCCAACTGTTGAAAATAAAGTACTTGGAAACACATTATCCGAAGAGTAAATTGTTGGATCTGTAGCTCCATTCGCACAAACCGTTGTAAGTTCTGAGAGTTTCACAGGTTGTTCAACAGGTGCTACGGTAAAACCAGATCCTAACTGGATTTTTATCCCTGGTTGTATTGTAATGTCGGCGACTGTTGTTCCTTGTGGGAGCAAGACTGAGACGCCATATGCAGGCAGATTTGGTTCACCAACATCCCATGCGCCTTGGGCATCTGGCATGAGTACTTCATCGAACAACTGATTGTTGATGACGATCTGATGAATCTGTGGCGCAGTAAATGTAAAAATCTTCGTGATATAGTCATTTCCATTGCTGTTCTGACCCGCCACTAATGCAGAACCAGTTGTCAACAGTAAAACAAGTGTAATAAAACCCACCTTCCAATACATACGATTTTTTTTAGATGTGTTCTTCATATTAGTTCCCTTAATGAATAATTAACAATTGTTAGTATAAATACTTACTCTTAATTGATATATGAGTTTTGTACCTATATAAATATATTGATAAAACCCAATAAAAACTCACGAAAAAGATCAAGCACTGAAATAACAAAACCTTTTAACACCATGGCAATTCCCACACTATACCATGTATCCTCTTGACCGATGTAAAAAAGAAATCACAGCAGAACTACAGAAGGTGGTTGCAAAATACCACAGTAACGAAGAGATCCGAGTAGAGATCCCCCCCGAAGGCATGGGTGACTTTGCATTCCCCTGTTTTTCCCTTGCACCCCTTTTAAAAAAATCACCAATGGAGATAGCAAAAGAAATCGCAGCAAACATCCCAAAAAACAAATGGATCACAACGGTAGAAACAAAAGGAGGATATATCAACTTCTTCATAGATGTCACCTGTCTTACCACTGCAACACTCCAATCAATTTTGGATAAAAAAGACAACTACGGTTATTTACCAAAAAAGAAAAAAAAGGTCATCATTGAGCACACCTCTGCAAACCCAAATGGTCCACTACATGTAGGACGGGCACGAAACCCAATTATCGGCGATACCCTCGTACGTATCTTTAATGCAGCTGGCTATGATGTTGAATCACAATTCTATCTTGATGACATGGGGAAACAGGTTGCGATTCTCGCTTGGGGGGTCAACAACATTGACCACAGACACATTCCGACATCTGAAAATAAAAAAGCTGATCATCAAAACGTTGGATTTTACCAAAAAGCAAATGAACGCATGGAATCAGATGAAACCGTAGCTCAACAGATTGGTGACATTGTTAAGAAATTAGAACATGGTGACCATAAAACCATAGAGATGATTCATGCATCCTACGCACCAGTCTTAGACGGCATAAAACAAAGCCTTTTACGGATCAACATTCACATTGATACATATATCCCTGAATCCACCTTTGTGTACGATAAGAGTGTCGAAAGAATCGTCAAAGAACTGAAACAAACACCTCATTGCCATAAGCAAGACGGTGCTTTCTATTTAGACATGGAACCGTTTGGTATTCAAGGCAGAAACACCAAATTTTTCTTTTTACGAAAAGATGGTACTACCCTATATGCAACCAGGGATATCGCGTATCATCAATGGAAAGCACACCATGCGGACATGCTGGTGAATGTTCTTGGTGAAGACCATAAACTAGAATCAAAACAGGTTAGAGTCGCTCTCGAACTTCTACACACGAAGATACTCCCGCAGGTCGTGTTCTATGCGTTCGTCTCGCTCCCTGGTGGCAAGATGTCTACACGACGAGGACGCGTTGTGTATCTTGATGAACTTATTGACGAGTGTATTGAGAGGGCGTACGAAGAAGTCAAAAAAAGAAGAGCCAGTGAACTTACTGACTCTCAAATGAAAAAAATCGCAGAGCTGGTCGGCATTGGATCTTTACGATACAACATCATAAAAGTCCAACCAGAAAAAGATATCATGTTTAAATGGGAAGACGCGTTAAATTTTGAAGGGAACGCAGTACCGTTTATTCAATATGCTCATGCCCGCGCCTGTAGTATTCTTGGAAAAACAAAGACGAAAGAACACAAGTTTGAAGCCGCTGTTCTAACTCATGCCTCAGAGACGGCACTCATCAAACAACTTGCACGATTCCCACTCATTATTGACGACGCGTGCAATAACTGCAAACCACATACCATCGCAAACTATCTCTACGAAACAGCTTCTGCATTTAACCAGTTCTACAGGGATTGCCCTGTGCTCTCTGAGGAGAAAAAAGTGCTTCGCTCTTCGCGACTCACACTTGTAGAAGCAACTAAAATTGTTCTTTATACTGCTCTTGATCTTTTAGGAATCACTGCACCAGAGGAGATGTAAATGGACTACAAGATCATCAACTGCGATTCTGTCGTTAAAAAAATAACCAAGAAAGACTCGCTTTTCCATGGGAATTACTGTGCTGATCCGTATCAAAATTGTGAATTTGGGTGTCACTACTGCGATTCTTCTTTTGAGAAAACAATCTATGTGAAAGCAAATGTCGTAGACATCCTGAAAAAAGAGCTAGAGCATATTAAAAACGGCAGGATTATCATCGGATCTGTGCATGACCCGTATCAGAACATAGAAAAAAAATATAAACTGACAAGAACTATTCTTGAAACCCTGAAACAATTTAATTTTCCTTGTCATATTCTTACAAAATCGCCTTTAGTTCTGAGAGATATCGATCTTCTTTCTCAACTCGAATGCATGATAACCGTAAGTATATCGTCTTTGAATGATCAGGTTGTTCGTATCTTTGAGCCAGAGGTTCCATCACCAAACGATCGCCTTCAGACAGTCCAAACCCTTCGTACTCAAGGTATCAGTGCAGGGGTAGCATTGATACCGATGCTGCCGTATATCGTTGAATCGGAGGTAGAATCAATCGTCAAAGCAGCACGTAGCGTCGATGCACAGTATCTACTGCATAAACATTTAGAGCTGAAAGGAGATCAGGAAAGACTTTTTAGGAATCTAATAGAGTCGCATTATCCGCATCTCCTGCCGAAATACGATGCTTTATATGATAATGATTTTAACCCTCGGAAAGAATATATCCAAGAATTGAACAATACCCTTTCAGGGTACTGTAAAAAATTAAAAATATCCGATAAAATTACAATATAAAACTGAAAAAAATTCGTGTAGCTTATTATTTTTTCTTTTTTTGTTTTATCATCCGATCAATGAGTGTTTTTTCGCCAGATTCTGTAACGTAATCCTGTTTAGCAACAGGTTTTTTACGTTTCAATATTTCATCGATTTTTTTCTCATCGGCTTGAACAAATATTTTTTCGTCATTTTCTTTATTCCTAATACGTGATGACCCTAAGCCTTCTGTTACTTCAATGGCCATGTCATCCTCTAAAGGAGCGATTCGTATTTCAGAAGAACGGTGTGAATAATCCATGGTGATCTCCTCAGAAGGAATTCTAGTATTTTGTGGTTCTTCCTCTGCCTTCTCCTGACATTTGACGCCTCCGATCAGTTCAAATGCTTCAGCGATAAAATCTATTTCATCACAGGTTGGACACCAGCTGATAGAATCGCTTTCTGTGGAGAAATTTGGAGCGTTTTTATCAAATTGAACACTGAGCAATAGTCCTTTCGATTCCAAATCCTTTTGTATTTGCAATGAAATAAAGATATTCTCGTTTTTCTTCATGGTGCTCCCATCAGGGTAGATAGAAAATAATATAGTCTATGAGAATTTATACTTTTCTTTTTTTTAAAACTAGAGTATTTAAGAATAGTAAAAAGATGAATTATATAATAAACGTTTAAACGATATCTTCTTATAGTCAAACCAGACTTACGAACGTGGATGAGGAGACTATAACATGAAAAGAATCATGGTTGTGGATAACGAACCAGATATTGTTGATCTGACGAGAACCGTATTAGAACTGGGTGGCTATACGGTCGTACCATCGTACAGTGGTGAAGAAGCGCTACGGAAACTTGAGAAAGAGAAGGTCGATTTGGTTCTTCTTGATATTATGATGCCTGGGATGAGCGGCTGGGATGTCTTTAATAGGATTAAAAAGAAAAATAAAGAAATCAAGGTTGCGTTTATGAGTGTCTTAGATATTTCTGACAAACGGAAACAAGTCTTGATTGACGAAGGATTGGCTGATTATATCATGAAACCGTTTGATAAGGAGACACTCTTACAACGTGTCGATAAAATATTAAAAACTTAAAAGTAACATCAGGATTATTCCTCCGTTATGGGATGTAAACACCGGGATGCAATAACAAGGTGAAGGTACCGCTAGGAAGGGAATCATGCGAAAGGAACCCGAAATCGTAAAAATCTTGCGGGACGAAGAACGATTGCGGAAATTTCAGATGAAATCATCAGGTAGCTGTGACAACGTCCAGATCCCTGAGGATGCCTCGCTTGATGCATCGCATGATATCCTTATGATGGTTACACCTAATCAAAAACAATCTCTCAATAACCTTGACCAGGATCTTCTTGAGCCGATTTACAGAACCGTCCTTGAGACATCCATGATTGCTTTTCTAGTTGTTGATATACACGGTAGGATTATCTCATGGAATACCTACGCTGAGATGCTCTTGGGAAAAACTAATTTAGAGCTCTTTCTGAAATCAATCAAGTCTCTCCTTCCAACTGATGAATTAATAAAAAAAGAGTCACACTCGAATAAACAACCCCAACTTCATCATCAAATTGAAACCAAGATTCTTACAAAACATAACGAATCATTGGATGTAGCTGTCTCACTATGTATTTTGAAAAATAACGAAGGAAAAAGTCTTGGTTCTCTATATGTCATCAAAAATATCTCAGAGCAAAAACAAGCAGAACATAGGCTTAATTCCATCATCGAATATGCAGATGATTCTATCTATTTGTTGGATAATCGTTGTCGGTATCTCATGGTAAACAATGAGCTCTTGTCACGGCTTGGTTATTCCCGCGAAGAGGTGCTGGGAAAAACATTTAATGATTTTCATTCCCTCCAGGAAACCAAGGATTTTACTCAGAAGCTGACTTGGGTGTTTGAACATGGGTGCCCTCTCAAAGATGAACATTGCAGAGAAGGGAACTGGTTTTTAAGAACTTTAAGTCCAGTCAAAGATTCGATTGATGCTCGTACAACTGCGATCTTAGTGGTTTCAAAAGACATTACTGAGAATAAAAAAGCAGAACAGCTGCTGGTAGAAAACGAAAAAAAGTACCGGACCATGTTTGAATTCTTCCCTCAAACGATAGTACTCATCGATAAGAACGGCAAAATTTTAGACGTAAACGAACGGATTAAGGAATGGCTAGGTTACAAACCAAGTGAGATACTTGAGGCGAATCTTTTTAATGTACCATTTTTCACAAAAGAATCAAAGAAAACTGTGAAAAAGAATTTTTCTAAGAGACTGTTGAACAAGACGATTCCTCCCTATGAAATTGAGATACTTACCAAAAGCGGTGAAAAACAGGTGGGCGTCGTTTATACAACGCCCTTAAGAGATGAGCAGAAGGAAATCATCGCTGATCTTATTGTAATCTCCGATATAACAGAACGAAAACACATGGAGGTGGCAATGCGAATCAAAGACAGCGCAATTACCTCCTCAATCAATGCAATTACGCTCACTGATCTTGAAGGGAATATTACATATGTGAACAAATCTTTTCTCCGCATGTGGGGATATTCCAAAGACAAAGATGTGCTTGGAAAACCAATGGTGCAGTTCTGGAAAATGAAGGGCAAATATATTGAAGTCATGGATGAACTAGTGGGAACAGGCGAGTGGGTCGGAGAACTTACTGGTATGCGAAAAGACCACTCTCCGTTTCAGGTGCAGCTTTCTGCGAATATGATCAAAGATAAATCGACCAAACCGATTTGTATGATGGGCTGCTTTGTTGATATCACGAAATATAAAAAAGCGGTAAAAGCATTAAGTGAAAGTGAAAAGAAATTCCAAGTGGTTCTAGAAAATTCTCTTGACATGATTTATCAGTTGAATATACAGAAAGAAACATGTGATTATGTCAGTCCTTCTTCGGTAAAAATCGTGGGGTATACTTCTGAGGAAATGATGTCCTTTACTTTAAAACAGATAGAAGAGTTAATCCATCCTGAGGATAGCGCTCGATGGAAAGAACATTTAAAGATGAAAACAAACTATCAAAAAAGAAGAGATGCTGTTCAAGCAATCGAGTATCGTATCAGACACAAAGTATTTGGGTATCGGTGGATAAGTGATACCTGCTCTGCGATCTTTGATGAGAAAAATGAACCGATTGCTATCGTTGGGACCGTTGAGGATATCACGGACCGGAAAAAGGTCTGGGCTGAACTCGTTAAATCAGAAGAGAAATATCGTATCCTTGCGGAAACATCAGCCGATGGAGTGTTTACAACAGATTCGCTTGGTCGCCTTACCTATGTGAATCCCTCATTTGAAAAATTGTGTGGGCGACGGAAGAGCCAGATTCTTGCGACACCGTTCCGGAATTATCTGCTTGAAGATTCAATTTACTTTTTCCAACAGATTTTTATTGATGCTCAAAAGAAGAATGAAAAAATTGAGAATGTTGAATTAGAGCTTGTTGCTGGTGATGGTGGTATCACCCCGATTGAAGCGAACATTGCACCGTTGAAGAAGGAAGCCGAATTTAGTGGTGTAGTTTGTACAATCCGTGATATAACACAACGCAGAGAAATCGAAGATGAGTTAAAGAAAAATGAGCGTCTAAAGACAGAGTTTATGAATATCGTAGCTCATGAACTTCGGTCCCCCGTCACGCCTATCAAAGGATATCTGGACCTTATTATTCATGATGATGAGAGTAATGAGAAGATTAAAAATTGGGCGAAAATTAGTCTACGAAACGCTGAGCGACTCTTAAAACTTGTCAATGATAT
>CAYGVY010000015.1:0-12356 GCA_964353435.1 uncultured Thermoplasmatales archaeon
ATTCTTCTTCAGAGCGATTTATTTTACCTCATTCGCTTATTATGACTGATTGGATTGTGTTTCAGATGAATAAGGTGTTCAAGAACCTGCAGATGTACCCGGAGCGGATGCGCGAGAACCTGGAGAACTCCAAAGGTCTTCCCATGGCTGAAGCAGTCATGACAAAACTGGTGGAGAAAGGCATGGGTCGGGGTGACGCACATGAACTTGTCAGAACCTGTTCTATGAAAGCAGTGAGTGATAATAAACAACTCCTCTCGGTGTTACTTGAGAATCCAAAGGTTGCGAAACTGTTGAAGAAGAAAGAACTCGAAGAGGTAATGAACCCGCGGAACTATCTTGGTGTCTCCGATAAAATCGTTGATCACGTGGTAAAGAAACTCACGCGATAGAAAAAAGGTGCAGAACATGGAAAAACTCGAAAGACTGACCGCTAACACAGAAGAAGTCGTCACCATCGAAGAGCTGAAAATGGTGCTGAATAAACCGAACCCAAAAGCATACATCGGGTTTGAGCCATCAGGGGTGGTGCATCTTGGATGGAAGATTTGCACCAATAAGATAAAGGATTTCCTCGCCTGTGGTTTTGATATTACTGTGCTGCTTGCTGATTGGCATGCGTATATTAATGACAAGCTTGGCGGGGACCTTGAAAAAATCAAACTCTGTGGTAAATACATGGAAGATTGTTTTGCTGCTATGGGTATTGAAAAGGAAAAGGTGCGGTTTGTCTATGCAAGTGACTATGTGAATGACTCTAAGTATTGGGAGCTCGTATTAAAGACGGCAAAAGCAACGTCGGTTGCTCGAGTGAAACGCGCGATGGATATCATGGGACGAGGGGAGGAAGAAGCAGAAAAAGACTTGTCAAAGTTGTTTTACCCGGCGATGCAGGTCTCTGATATTTTCTATCTTGAATTGGATGTAGCCTACGGTGGGACAGATCAGCGTCATGCACATATGCTTGCGAGGGATGTTGCAAAAAAGATAGGAAGAGTCCCCCCAGTCGCAATTCATACGCCACTCTTAACCGGGTTGCAGGCTGGTGGGCGGATGAACCCGATTGAAGCAAAGATGAGCAAGAGTAAACCTGATTCAATGATTTCTATTCATGATGTCCCTGATGTTGTGAAGAAAAAGATGAGCAAAGCATACTGTCCCGAGAAGCAAACCGAGGGAAATCCGGTATTGGAGATTTGTAAGTTCGTCATATTCCCAGATCTTGACGGAAAATCCTTTTTGATTGAGCGACCTGAGAAATTCGGGGGAAACCTCGAGTTTAAAACCTACGAGGCTCTTGCAGAAGCGTTTGCCGCTGGACTTCATCCCCTGGATTTGAAGAATGCAACCGCAAATCACATTAATGTAATCCTTGAACCTGTTCATGCGTTCTTTGAGAAACACCCTGAGAATTTTCAGAAAATGAAAACAGCAGGAATTATTCCATAACAATGTTTCTATTTCAGATTAAAAAATAGATTTAAATCACATCTTTAGATTATCCTCACCAATGTTACTGCAAAACGGGTTGATTGTCGGTCTTTTTATGTTCCTTATTGGTATTGCATTGTTTGCTGTAGGTCTCTATTTTCATAAAAAGAAACAGTTGATAGCAGACACTCCTACATCGAAGATTCGGTCAATTGCGATGGGATTGGTTGAAATCTTTGGACAGGTTACACCAATAAAAGAACGGTTGTTTAAAAGTCCGTTTACTGACGAGGAATGTGTGTATTATCAATTTACCATAGAGGAATATCGGAGTAGCGGGAAAAATTCTCAGTGGGTTACGATTAAGAAAGGGGAGCAGAGAGGTCTTTTTTATCTTAAGGACGACACAGGGATGGTATTGATTGATCCGACTGGCGCAACGATTGAAGCAAGAAGGGATTTTGAATACCAATCAGGTCTTGGGAAGGACCCACCAGAGCAGGTCATTCGATTCCTCGACGCAAACAATTTAGCACATGAGGGATTTTTTGGATTGAATAAGACAATGCGCTATCGGGAAACTATTATTGTTCCAGACGAAACCTTATATATCATGGGGACCGCAGGTGAGAATCCTTTAAAAAAGGAGGCGGTACAAAACCACGTCGAGTCCATCATGATTCAAAAAGGGAAATATGAGAAGCAATACTATATTTCAGATAAATCAGAGAAAAAAATTTTGAAAAACCTTGCGATACTTACCTATGGAATATGGGGGTTTGGAATAGGATTAATTATTGTTGGAACAATATTGTTTTTCGGACTTATGTAGGTGATATAGGAGAAAAAGGAGAGATGATATAATGGAGCTTTGGGGAATCATTTTACTCATCATGGGGCTGTTATTCTTTACGTTATTAATCGCATTATTATTGATCTATAATGGCCTAGTACGTCTAAAAAATAATATCGAGAAATCGTGGGCAAACATCGATGTATTATTAAAACAACGATCAGATGAACTCCCCAACCTCATCGCCAGTGTCAAGGGATATATGGCGCATGAACGAACCATGCTCGAAGTATTAACAAAAGCACGAACCGACGTTCTCGAGGCACCAACGCTTTCAAAAAAAGCAGCATCAGATATGCTGATAACCGAGTCGCTGAAAACAATTTTTGCTGTTGCAGAAAATTATCCAAATTTAAAAGCGAATGAGAATTTCCTAAAATTACAGAATAGAATTACCGCACTTGAAAATGAGCTTGCGGATCGTCGGGAGTTCTATAACGATACCGTCAATATATACAATATACGTATTCATTCGTTCCCAGATATAATAGTTGCTCGGCTAATGAAATGCACCGATGCACAGCTATTCGAAACATTAGAAGAAGACAAGGCTGTTGTTCGAGTAAAAATGTGAAAATAAATAATATACGAGGGATTCTTCTATTATCTATTTATTTGATTTTTACGTTACTGGAACATATGGTACAAATGCAGGATCACCGAAAATGTGATATTCGAAAAAGGACTGGAATTTGTTGTCAAGTTGTGGATCTAATCCTGATGTAGCAGCGGTTCGTTTCGCTAAATTGTTCTGATATTGCTCATCAAGTGCTGTAATACCGGTATAGACGAGAGGTGGAGACCACCAGACTTCCCAGCTTGCGTCTTCTGGTAAATATGCATTTCTAGCGTTTCTGAAGGCTTCCCCAATAGTCATATCTTCTTGTTTCAATTGCTCCAGGGTGTCTGTATAAATTTTGTCCCCGAAATGCATATCTGGGTAAATACCTTGTTTGGCTTTCTTTGCCCATTGTAAATAACTAGAAAGTGTCTTCCAGGGAAAATCATACTGGGTATTCTTCGGTTCAAGGTATCCTCCAGCGATATTCGAGGTGGCACTCGCGGCGATGATTGAAGTACACCCTGAGTGGAGAAAAGCCTGGGTGATACTCTGCGTCGGGTATACATCATCAATTTTCCCACAGACGCAACTCTCAATCCAGAGGAACGATGGTCCAAGGTTCATCTGCTCTACGTTTCGTGGATTGTAGTACATTTGGTCACTGAGAGAGGTCCCTGGCCCGAAGCCCAGAATCGATGCGACTTGTACTAAAACAGCATGAATGAGTCCGTTTGGACGCCCGAGACCAATACTAAGGACACCTACATCGCCCATGGTAAAGAGGTGCGGGTTCCCATGAGCGTTCGCAAAAATAAAATTCGAGTTCTCCTGAAGTGTTTTACCTTCCACATTTTCTGCACCAATCGCATTCCGCATCTGTCGTGTTGACATCAGCAGTTTGTTTAGGAGGTTTGCGGTTTTCATTTTTTGAATCGCCTCATCACTAAACCCTTGGAAGCCAGCAGCATTTTCTCGGATATACATGGTGTGGAATCCTAATGTTTCGACCTTGTTTTGGATTCCAAGACCAGTGAAATAGGAGGCGCCTGTGGTCAACTTCATCGGGTCCCCATGTGCAACTACTCCGAGTATTTCTCCAAAGAGCTTATAGCGAAGGAATGGTTTTTGAAAATCATTACCTCCACCACACTGAACGGCTGCATTGTCCTTCCACTGCCCCATTATAGTGATGATTTTGTTGTAGTAGATAGTTCGTGCAATTAACGCGGATGCATCCTGGATATCCCAGCCGGTGATCCGACCGATAATATTTTCTTGATACGGGAAATGATCAGAGGTATCACTGTAGAGATCAAGCGCACGACCGGTCCAGTCACCAGGATTTGGGTCGATGTTCCCATAAATGAAATCACTTGGGACGCCACATCCCCAGTAATACGTAGCTTTCTCAACCGACGTCGGCTCAATGGTGGTATTGTAGATGAGCTGAGGTAACACGGTTCCATCACCAACTAACGCGATATAAAGCGGGTTATCTTTGTAGTAATCACGGAGCTGCTTCAGATCACGTTCTTTTTCTATTTTGATATTCGCAAGATTCGCGAGTAACGCATTGATCTGATCATGGATCCAGAAGACATGTGCATTTGATGCGGGGACGAGCCGAGGATTCACTGCAGGTAGAGCATCGCCAGGGCACTGCTCTCCCAGAAACAAGGTATCGTCGTTTGCAGCAAACGCAAACTCAGGTTTTCCATAAATAAGTCCTCTATGGTATGCGGTGAGATACGGGGCGATGGAAGACAACCCTTTCATTAAGGGGTAGACAGAATCATTAAGTTTTTCTACTGTGATCTTCGCCTGAACATTCCCTTCGTTCGAAGCCAACCAAAACGGAGTCGCATCCACCTGGTACGTCACGCCATTTCGTCGATACAGGACCTTTTCAGTGTACGTCGAATCTTCGATAATGTCTCCATTTCCGTCTCGTATGGGTACCCCTCCTAGGCTGGTACCCCCGAGGTACAATTCGAACAATTGTAAGTCAGGTGGGGCATCGGGTAATATGGGACCTGCAGAGAAAATAACAGTATCCCCGAGTTCATTGACGTTTTCTGTATTCAAATTGATTCCTTTGAATTTCACGAGCGCGTATTTATAGTCTTCAGGGATGGTGAAGGTGCCAAGTTGTGTATCCTGCCCGGAGAGCGTTGAAACGAGGTAGGTTGATGACATTGTTGCCATTGTTTTTGGACCCAGAGTAAAGGTGGTACTGGCGAGGACCTCTGGTGGCCATGCATCTTTCGGATTGGTGATGGTTAGATATCCTACTGATCCAAATTTCTCTTTGAGAAAACTTATAGATGCGTTGACAATGCTATCGATATCAGTAAAACGTAATATCTTTCCATACCCTTTCACCTTCTCTCCGCAGACCACTGTCATTTTTACCCCCAGGGTGTTCAGTGCCTCCTGCACACTAGCATCGGTCCCATTCGTAACAAATACAGGAATTGAAAGATAGGATGCAAGCGGGGTCGCCATCACCCCTAAGGTATAGCCGGTCTGATCATTTTGAATGAGCAGCGCTGCATCACTGTGACTCCAGTACGTGGTTGCAATGTCTACAGACCATGCTTCTGCGGATTTAGAAGAATCAATAATCATATTGACTGGGATTTTGATCTGCTCATTCATAACCCTCGTTACCGCACGTGATGGGCTACTGAGGTTTTCCACGTACAAGGGGATAACCTCCTGGTTCCCTTCATTATCGTAGTGAACAGCGAGTGGTGTGGCAATTAAGGGAAAAAAGAAGTTTGTATCAGAAACAGCTATAGCGCTTGGGACGTCAGAAAAACTACTCGTAATAGAAAGGAAACTATCGATAGAGGAAGCGTTTTCAGCTCCTTCAGATGGCTTCCATGTATATACCCCGATGGAGGCGATAACAAGCACCATGACTCCAGCTACTGCAATGATTTTATCATTCTTGTTCATAGGTAAATCCCCACATAAGAAGAAAATTCTTCTTCATATTCATATTCTTATCTTTCTATATAATATTTTCTATTATATATACGGATGAGTTTTTAGGTATAAAAACCCATGTTTATGAATATATTTAAGAAGGAGACGATTATTACCACCAAAAAAGGAGAAAAAAGACTATGCCGGGTGACGAAGTATCCCCTCAACTGCAGGATCAAATTAACAGATTGCAGCAAGCACGAGCGCAGCTTCAGATGATTACACAACAACGCCAACAGGTAGAGCTTCAACTCAAAGAGACTGAAGAGGCGATAAAGGAAATCGAAGCGGTGACCGAGAAAACCCCGATTTACAAGAGTATTGGTGCATTGCTCATCAAAACGAAAGGAAAAAGTGAGATTAAAAAAGAGTTAGCATCGACCAAAGAAACTCTTGAACTGCGAAAAACCACGTTGGAGAAGCAAGAGGGGCGAAGCAGAGAGAAGCTAACTGAGTTACAAAGTAAGGTGGAAAGTTCCTTGAAGTTAGCAGGCGGGCAGGAAGCTTAAATGGTTAAAAAACATCTTTTTTCAGCGCATAATGATTTGAAGACCGGTTTTTTCTGTAAATTCTTTCTGACTCTTGGATGTATCCTCTTCATTATTTACCTCGTTGAAACACTGCTGCACCCTGTTAGGCTTAGCGATGGTGTTACCGGAACTATTCTCGCGTTCGCGATTCTCAGTTTAGGTTTCGGGTTAATCTTGTATTTTTTTTCGTGTCAATTTGCAAAGCTATCAAAGATAGCCGAAGAAGTTGAAAATGACGAATCTCTTATAGACAAAGAAGAAACAAAGGAGCGAACGTAACTATCTCTTTTATTTCCCGAAACGTCGTTTTCTATGCTGATAGGTTCGGATCGCCTGTAAGAAGTCACGTTTTTGAAGTGCTGGCCAGTATACATCAGAGAAATAGAGTTCTGAGTAGGCGAGCTGCCACAGTAAGAAGTTTGATATTCGTTCTTCTCCTGAGGTTCGAAGGATGAGGTCGGGGTCAGGTAAACCACTCGTATAAAGATAGGATGAGACGGTTTTTTGAGAGATATCCTTGACTTTGAGTTTTCCTTTTTTTATGTCACTTCCCATATGTTGGATGGCCTGGATGATTTCCTCTCGACCACCATATGCGAGGGCAATGTTCAAATGATAGGTTTTGTATGTTTTGGTCATATCCATAATGGACTGGGCTGACTGTTGGATGTCTTTTGGCAAGGATTCAAGGTGACCAAGGATTCGTATCCGTACTTTGTTCTTATGAATACGGGAGTCTTCTTTTGCTTGATCCAATTCTTCTTTAAACAACATCATGAGTGTCTTGACTTCTTTTTCGCTTCGTTTAAAATTTTCTGTGGAGAAAGCATAAATGGTGAG
Organism: uncultured Thermoplasmatales archaeon; assembly: GCA_964353435.1. Lineage (GTDB taxonomy): Archaea > Thermoplasmatota > E2 > DHVEG-1 > DHVEG-1 > SM1-50. Next base: position 7,208 of record CAYGVY010000015.1, read on the forward strand.
AACGTGGATGCCGAGGTCAAAACACCAGTCCAGGACTTCTTCGATTTTCTCTTTTCCGAATATATGTCCAGCTTCCCATGATAATCCTAGTTCTTTCGCGAACCGGCGGTTTCCATCCATGATAATCGCAATATGTTTCGGGAGAGAATACTGTTTAATCTCCTCAATCAGCTTGTAATCGCGAAACTCGTTTATTTTCCATGAGAAATAGCTGTAGAGAGAAGAACGGTAGAGCGCTGCGAGTATTCTTTTTCCTGTTGGACTATGAAGTGCGTATTTCTCCCACTCATCGATTTTTTTTCCGGCAAGGGTTCTAAGTGATGGTTTCTGAGGACTGATGTTGTTCCCTCCAGAGATATCAACACTATTGCTATTTATATAGATTTACTGATATTCTTCTGAATAGAAAAAAAATAATAGACGAGTATGGAGATGCTAAATTTCTATAACATTTTTGATTTTTTTTAATTCCTTACAAATCAACCTTCTGGCTAGCCTCGGAAAGCTCTTTCGTGGTTTCTTGAATTTTCTTTTCATAGCTATCCGGGTCTTCTAGTGCTCTGATGGTATCCTCAAGTTCTCGTTTTTCTGTTCCGGTAATGACTTTCACGTCTAGAACCTGCTTCAGCAAAGGAATTGTATCTTGTCGTTCCTGTTTTACAAAATTATATGTGAAATCCTCAATGTGGAACCACCCTTTGTATCGCCATGGCTTGTCGATAAAATCTTTAGTGATTTTTACCATGAAATCATACGGTGCTGGGCCGATAATCCCGGTTAACGCACCCACTAAATAAGAGTTATATTTCTTGTTGTCAAACGCTTCCTCAAGATCTTCGATGAGCGGGATAATTGAAGCATCCCCGATATCCTGTAGTGCAAACATTGCTTCTTCATTTGCCATGGAATCATCAGATTCTTTTTTTAAAAAAGCGATAATTGCGGGAACCGCTTGTGGATCTTTTGTTTCACGAAGAACCGTTAATGCAAAAAAACAACTCCATGTAAATTCGTTATGGAACAGTTCAATAAGTTCGTTTGTTGCATGATTACCTAATTGAATAAGTTCTTGGATAGTGTTGTGAGCGTACCTTCGGACCTCATCTTCGTCTTTATTATAAAACTCCTCTGTATCAAGTGATTTTAAGAAATCAATATGTTTATTCAGCATCTCTATCTGATCTTGCATAGGTACCCCTCAATTACGTAAAGTGATTCTCGTTACTTAAAGATTTGTTAATAAGAAGAAAACGTGGTTATTGCTCAGAGAGATATCTATAGAAATGCCTAAAGAAACCTTTTGTCTTATGAGTGATGTGGAAGTCTTTGACCGTCGTGTCGCTAACGATTTTTTGAAGGTTATACCAAGGTTTGATAACAAGAAAACGTAGGAAACGAGGAGAAATAGCATTCGGAGGACAGCTATAAATACACCGCATGCAAAAGGTACATTTCGAATGAAATCTAATGTGTTCTTTTTGTTTGGTTATATTATTAGTAGGACAATTACTGATGCAGATGCCACAGAGATTACAGGAGTCGGTAACATAAAGATTTTTCCCAAAGAATCGTGCACCAAAACTTTCCAGTGCGCTAAACGCTGCTGTTATATACGTTGAAAAAAGAGTGTTTTTCTGAAGTCGAGGCACATCTAGGAGAATCTCCTTAACCATTGTTTTTCCTCGTCGGACAGCAGTGTTGAAGAGTTGTTTAATGAGCGGATCTCGATAACGTACCAATACATTCGCAGGCATAACAAATAATCGTTCAGAAGAAACAATGTATCCTTTTTCGTGTAATGCTTTTCGGACAAGTACTGTTGATCCTCCGTTCATGAATGGATCACCAGATGACTTAAAAACAAAGGTTTTTTTCTGATCGCCATCTGGAAGTAGTGTCAGAAATTCGAAAAAGATACGTGGTGCATTGAACGCATGAACTGGATAACCAAATCCAGCGATGTCGTATTTCCCCATCTCTACATTTATGTTGGTTTTCAGCATTTCGTCAATCGCAATCGCATCGACAGCGCATCCCTGTTCTTTAAATGAAGTGGCAAGTATGTCTGTAACAGCTTTTGTATTACCTGTTCCTGAGAAATAAAAGATACCTATCGTACGGGGGTGTCCGGTCACGATACAGCCTCTATTTTTTGTTTATGAGAGTTGCGATACCGATAGGAATTATCAGGATAATAAGATAGGTAAGACCGATATCCATCATGTAATCAACAAAACTCATTTGCATCGGGCTTGGCGGTAAGAACAGTAGAAGATCGATGACAATGCTGATGATAAACCAGACGATGCCGACAATGACTCCTTCTCGTAACGATTGTTTTTCTCCTTTTTTAAAATACAACACAGAAAAAACCATGACTGCGAACACGAGGGTGACTGGTATAATCGACTCAAACAACGGTCGATTTGAGCTTCTAAGCGGAAAAATCACAAACGATACTAGGAATGGTATTAGCCAGATAAGAAATCCAAATCCAATAAGTTTCACATATTTATTCATACCTTCATCTCTCCAAATATTCAAATATCCTTTCTTTATTCATAAAGATTCGTATAAAGTTAGAGTAGTTTAAAGCAGCTACTGCGGGTGTTTTGTGTTCTTCACAAACGCAAACATGAGGAGAGAGAAGAGCGCTAATGCAAACGCAAAAAGGAATGTTGCCTGTGGCGAGAATTGGTCCCAGAGAGTCCCTGCGATAATCCCCGCAGGTAACGCAATCAAACCAGTTGCTGTATGGAAAGTCCCCAACGCAGTCCCTTTGAGATCGGAGGGTGCTAAATCAACAACGAATGCACGCTGTACTCCATCGATGAGTCCGAAGAAAATCCCATAGAGAATAAAGACGAATATCAGCATGTAAAGTTGTGAGGTGAAAAGGAGACAGACTGCGGTTGCTGCAAAGAGCACATATCCTGCGATAAGAACTGGTTTCCTGCCGATTTTATCAGAGAGCATCCCAGCAGGGATCGTAAATAAAGTATACACAATATAAAATAATACGTAGAGAAGGAGTGTGGTATTGTCAGAGAGCCCGATGTTTTTTGCTTTTAATATGAGGAATGCGTACCCGAAATTTGCACAAGCAAACACGGTGGAAACGAAGATGAATATCTGGAGGTTTCGAGGGAGGCTTTTCATGCTTACGCGAAACGGTGTTGACGAACGTTTCAGTGGTATGTTTTGTTCACGTTTTTCTTTGATAAACAGGATGAACAGGACGCCGATAATCCCTGGGAGGAATGCAATGAGAAAAAGATTTCTGTATGCAGTAAGTGAATTACTATTTCCAAAAAACGTTAAGAAAATGACTGCCAATATTGCACCGGAAAATGAACCGATGCCGTCCATCGCCCGTTGGAACCCGTATGCTTTTCCCCTCACGGAGACATCCACTGATTCTGCGACAATTGCATCTCGTGGCGCATCCCTGATTCCTTTTCCAATCCGTTCAACAACCCGGAACAAAAGGACAAACGGCCAAGTCTGTGCAAACGCGAATAATGGTTTTGTAAGAGAGGAAAGCCCGTAGCCAGCAAAAACAAATGGTTTTCGTCGCTTAATCTTATCAGACCAATATCCGGAAAAGACTTTGAGCAAGGAAGCGGTTGTTTCAGCTGCTCCTTCGACAAGACCCACCACCCATGCGCTCGCACCAAGTGATAGTAAAAATAAGGGAACGACAGGGAACACCATTTGACTGGAAAGATCGGTAAATAAACTGACAAAACCAACAATAATTATGTTCCGTACTAGTCCGTTGAAAAACGATTATTTTTTCATCTTACATCTCATAGTAGATTCGGTAATTTTGTTGTTCTAATACGTTTTCTTCGTTTCAGTGTTTCGGTTTGCAGAAGAGAAAAACTTAAAATGAAAAAACTATTAAGGGGACCGGGGAGTATGGCAGCAGTTGAAGTAAAGAATTTAGTGAAAAGATATGGGTCAATTGATGCAGTGAAAGATATCTCGTTCTCTATAAATGAGGGAGAAATCTTTGGGCTTATTGGCCCGAATGGTGCAGGTAAGACAACGACATTACGGGTGTTATCTACCTTATTGTCTATTAACAGTGGAACGGTTACTATATTAGGCCATGACCTTAGTAAACATTCGGGGGAGATCAGAAAACTCATTAGTTATCTTCCTGAGGATGCTGGAGCGTATAAAAACCTAAGTGGGAGAGCGTATCTTCAGTTTATCGCAAATTTCTTTGACCAGAAAGAAGTACCAGCAATAGTGCAAAAAGGAATCGAGATCGCTGACCTTGGGGCGCGTATAGATGATCGGGTTGATACCTACAGCAAAGGCATGATGCGCCGACTGCTTGTCGGCAGAGCATTAATGACCAATCCGAAACTTGCTATCCTTGATGAGCCGACTTCAGGGCTTGATGTAATCAACGCCCAGGAAATAAGAAAATTGGTGAAGACCACTGCTCAGAACGGAACAACCGTGCTGCTTTCTTCTCATAATATGCTTGAGGTAGAGTACCTCTGTGACCGAATCGCCTTGATCTCCGAAGGAAAAATAGTCGAAGAGGGTAAACCAAAGACTTTAATGGAGAAATATAAGGCGCGTAACATTGAAGAAGTCTTCATACGGACGGTGCATGAATGAGCGGACTCGGAAACATTACAAAAAAAGAGATACGCGAGCTACTCACACCAGCAACGTTTGTCCCCATCATTCTTGTTGCATTGATTTTTGCTACACTTGGTAACAGCCTTCAGGGGATTCAGGAGCAATCAGCGACACCACCAATTATCGGGGTTATCAATGAGGATAACAGCACATTCGGTGCAATGACTTCTACGATTCTACATGAACGTGCTAAGGTCGTATATAACTCGACGTCAAGTTCAGACAAACAAGTTGGGTTGGAAACACTCAAAGAAAAAAATGGGGTTGCCCTAATCATAATTCCTCAGAATTTTACGGAACGGATCCGACATGAACAACCGGGGAACATCGAGGTCTACTGGATCATGAAAGGCGCGGGGCTTATGGATACACTCTCCTCAAGCATCTTTGAGTCCTTAATTGCATACATTAACACAAACATCTCCAAGGAACTGATTCAAGAAAACACCTCGATTCACAACGCCTCGTTTGTTCTCTCACCAACAAA
>CAYGVY010000016.1:0-12300 GCA_964353435.1 uncultured Thermoplasmatales archaeon
TCATAATTTCTCATGAACGCATCCCGTGCTGTGGTTTCACAACAGAGATGGGTCAGTATTCCGGTTATGAGAATATTAGAAACTTTGAGTTTCTTTAGAATCTGGTCAAGATCTGTTTCAAAGAAAGCACTGTATTGTGTTTTTCGTATCACAAAATCATTGGGGAGCGCTTGAATTGGAGCTATGGTGTTTGAGAAGTCATCGTCATCGTAAAGAACATTGTTCCACCATCGGCCCATTGCGCCTGGTGATTCTGTTCGAAGAAGTGCATATCTGGTGAAGATGACCGGGAGGGACTGTTGTCGATAGACAGTTATAAGTTGTTGGATATTGGGAATTATCTTTGTTGAATCCTTGAAATATGCGTGAGAAGAAGGGTTGCAAAAAAATTGTTGCATGTCGATAACGAACAATGCAGAGGTCTGTGGTGTAAAAACGATTTTTCTTTTTTGGATAGGATGTTCTTTTTTTTTGGTCTGTTTTGGATTTGTTCGCGTTAACATTTCTATTCAGCCTCTTTCCTTTCGTCGTTTCCTGGTTTGTGAGGCTGGAAACAGAAAAAAACAATGCCTCTTTTTTGTGTATAAGAAATACATTGGATATTAAAAATGTTAATGCTTGATTCGAAATCGCACTTTCAATAAATATGGGAATATTTCTAAATAAACACTAATTTCATATGAAGTATCTAAAAAAAAATGAAAAACTAGTCAACAGATATGAAATCAACAAATATGTTAACAAATAAGAGTCCAAATCTCCCCCCCTGTGTAATAACACCCATACTTTTATTTGCAGAAATAAGATTATGAGATGCTAAAGCGCGATTTTATCTATTTTTTATGGGATGAGAACTGAACAATTAACACTGATGTTCGCCCCCGACACTTCATCGTTAATTTGAGAGAGACAAAAACCTCTGTAATAACTATATCTATTTTGCTATTAGATACAGAACTTTTGCTAAAAACGGTAATAATGGATTACTAGGCGGATAGCAATTCGACTTTAGAACAACCTTGTGATCGGGGTTTTAAAAACAACACATTTATTTCCATATTCCACAAGACTGCCCTAAAGGTTTAACTTATGTACCGGATACTTCAATTTTGTTGGAATACCTCAACCTTTAAATGAAATAGGGAATAAATTGGGTAAAAAATTAAATAGCTATAATTTATTAAATTGAATACAGAGAAAGCGTGAACCATCATGAAAAGAAAAACTATTGAGATTCTTCCAGTATCACTTATCGGTTTTTTCCTCATCATTCTTATCTTCCTAGCAGGATGTATGTATAAAATCCCAGAAAATCCTCATACGTTTACCAGGACAATAATGACCAATGGATTGGTACGCACCTATCGCGTCCACATACCACCTTCATTACCAGAGAATATCTCCCCTGCACTTCTTTTTGTCCTTCATGGTGGTGGTGGTACTGGTGAGGGCATGGAGAGAACACTTACCCTCGGCGGATTCAACGTGTTATCAGATCAACAAAAATTTATTGTAGTTTATCCTGATGGCATCGAAAAAAATTGGAATGATGGCAGAAAAAATGTCACGGATCCAGCACATCAACAAAATATTGATGATGTCGGTTTCTTCAACGCACTCATTGATAATCTCACCATAGAATTCAATATTGACCCTAATCGAATATTTGTCACGGGAATATCAAATGGGGCAATGATGTCGTATCGACTCGCTTTTGAGATACCTGAAAAAATCGCGGCAATCGCCCCTGTCGCTGGTGCAATACCAACCGATCTGCTTCATTACAACATATCCGACGTACCAATCTCTGTCTGCGTCATGAGTGGAACAAACGATCCGCTCGTACCTTGGGAGGGTGGTCAGGTCGGTTTTCCAAGAAAACCACGTGGGACGGTCATCTCGGTACCTGAATCAGTGCGATATTGGGTTACGCATAATAATTGCTCCATTATTCCTAATATAACATTACTTCCAGATACCGACCCAACAGACCATACCTGGGTTCAACGAGATATTTACTGTGAGGGTACCGATAATACCGAAGTAATTCTGTATACGATCTATAACGGTGGTCATACCTGGCCAGATGGATACCAATACCTTCCAGAGGTTCTGGTTGGAAGTATGTCTCATGATATTAATGCGAATAATGTGATGTGGGATTTTTTTTCTTCCCATCCTAAAAAATAACAATACAGTAAGCGCAAACCAAACAAAGAACACACTTTTTTATATAAAAAAAATGTAGAATGATCTACTATCAGAAGTTTGAAATCATGTCAATACTTAAAGTTTGCTTTATTCATTGATTTTAATATCTCGGTTTCTGATGGAGTTGTGTGCATAACTCATTTATCTCATTTTTTAATTCCATCATCTTCATCTCTCGATTCACCGTGATGATTTTGTATCGTTCCAGTTCGTTAATTTTTTCTTTTAAAGTCTGTTCCGCTATCTTATTCTCCGTGATGTCCTCCATCGTGGTATAGACCGAAACCACCCTGCTATCGTTATCAAATAAGAAGAAATCATGGATTATAAAGAGTCTTTTCTCTCCAATTTTTGTTCGGTACTCCCGCTCATTACCACCAGTGTATGATTTTCCATTAGAGATCTTCTGTGCAAATGATTCCTGAGCATGCGTTCTTTCGCCTTCGGAAATGAAATCGAATATTGATTTACCAAGAACCTCTTCTTTCGTATATCCTAATGTTTGGCACCATTTTTCATTTACATCTGTAATAAGACCAGTTGGTGATAAGGTATGGTACGGGACTGGTGCTTTTTCATAGAGGAGTTTAAATTTTTTCTCAGATTCTTCCAACGTTTTTTCCATTCGCTTTTGATCGGTGATATCTTTGATGACTCCGATCGAACCAACGACTTTGTCTTCATGATTTTTTAACACACTCAAGGAGAGATCGACATCAATGGGATCATTATTTTTTCGAATTATTTTTGTTTCAAGATGATGTTGCATTCCTTTTTGCCGAACATCTTGTGATCTAATTTTTTTCCACTCAGCAATCGGATACAAGTCCTGAACAGGTTTCAGGTAAAGATCATCCTTATTCATCCCCAGTAACGTTTCCGCGTATTTATTCCAGGAAATGATCTTTTCATTCTCATCAGTTAATGTGATAGCGACAGCAGAGTTATCAAAGATAGTCCGGTACCGTTTCTCAGATTCCATTAATTCCTTCTCTGCGTCCTTGAGCTCCGTGATGTCCGTAATAATACCAACGGAACCCACTATTTCTCCTTTGAATCCTTTTAAAATACATATAGAGATATCGACGTCAAATGGTTCTACATTTTTTCGGAGCATCTTTGTTTCCATTCGATATCGGATTCCTTTTTGTCGAACATGTTCTTTACGTATTTTTCCCCATTCTTCTGGGGGATATAAGGAACTCACTGGCCTCATGAACAAATCGCTCTCTTGCATCTGTAAGAGTTCTTCAGTGTATTTGTTCCAAGAGACAATACGTTCTTCATTATCTGCTAATGTGATAGCGACTGAATAATTTTCAAAAATAGTTTCATATTTTTCTTCGGCGCTTACAAGGTCAATAATCGTCTTTTTTGGTTCGTTATGATACTGTTCTTTACTGTTCGTTATTGAATATCCTCCTTGTTCACCCAAGGTTTTTGGTATCCCTATTTCTTCATATTTACTCGATGCTTGATTTTGAAGTTTTCCCAATCGTTCCTCTTCTCTAAGGGTTTTTACAATTTCAGGATCAGTTTTCATAAAACCATCTCCAAAAACAACGTTTAAAATTTTTTACCCTGGTTCTTCTGTTAGGTAAGAATTCTACAATAGTAAAGATCTTTTGTTTTTTTACCAAATCACATCCCATCTACTATGGCAGACATTATAGAGCCACCATATGAAATGTGTTCTGTATATAAAAGATTACTTATGAGACTTTAAGTCTCAATCGTAATTTTTTATACTGGCAGAAACCTAAAAATATCTTTACATTCATGAAAAATGAGGTGGTTGTATATTCTTAACGTTTCTGTCCGACCGGGATTTTCCAATTAGATGACAAGCGCTTAGTTATGATGCAGATATTAGTTTTAACAGGTATTATTGACAAGGAATATGAACCTCAAATATATATTTCCGCATTCGATACTAATTTTTCTATCAGATCTATTGCAATTCTTTTTTGGGATATTTTCATCAAGCGACATTGTAATGAATGCATTATTCATGTCCTGAGTTTGTGAATATAAACTACATCGGCCACGGAACAATCCTGGTAGATACCGAAACCTGTAAGTTCATCACCGATCCGCTCCTAGTGAAACGGATAGCACGGATTGGTCCGAAGAGAAAATTACCGTTCTACACTAAATCCGGTTCGCTTGATGATATCGATTTTATAACCATCTCCCATGGCCATTTTGACCATCTTGACTTGCGCTCATTGCAAATGATACCGCGGGATGTGCCAGTAGTGTGTCATACCACCCTGCAGCGAATCGTTCAGAAGACAAAGCATAAACCTATACCACTGATCTGGTGGGACAGCACTGAAATCAATGGGATAAAAATAACCGCGGTACCTTCGTTTCATTTCTCCGCAAGACCTCCTTTCCACTTTTCAGTTGATTATCAAGGATATATCATCGAAGCAGGAAAAACGTTTTATCATGCAGGGGATGGAGGAATGAGTGATTTGTTCAAGGAGATTGGGAAACGATTTACAATCGACATCGCGTTCCTGCCGATAGGCGGCTATCATCCCCCCTATTATAGGAAGCATCACCTCAACCCAGAGGATGCACTCGACGCACTGGTGATGATGAATGCAGGACTGCTTATTCCGATTCACTGGGGGACGTTCTCCATTTCGCGGGAGCCTTTTGATGAACCGCCAAAAAGACTATTGGAATATGCGGAAAAAATTGGTCTGAAGCAGAGGATAAAGGTGTTGAAACCAGGAGAAAGTACCGAGTTATAAATAATTAAGTCCATAAGATTCCTATCCATTTTTTTATATAGCGCGTATCGAATCTCTATTGCCGATATCTTCTCGTACACATCTTCATTATACTGGAGAAAACGTAAAAGAAACTAGGGTATAGAAACTTTTAAATCCTGTATTTTATACATCCCCTTTGAGGCACTGATTACTATGTGGTTACAAGCACGATTATACATCTTGGTAGGCTTGATGTTTGCGATTCTCTACGGAATACTGGTCGGAATTGGATATTATCTTCACATCAGCGGATTTATGTTCTACCTTCTCATCATTGGAGTAGCCGCAGGATTTGTTCTTTTACAATATGCAATCGGACCGAAAATTGTCGAGTGGTCGATGCGAGTCAAATATGTCAGTGACCAGGAATATCCAAAGCTTCATCAGATGGTCGCAGAGCTAGCACAAAAAGCAGGATTACCAAACAAACCAAAGGTTGGTATCTCTCAGCTGCCAATCCCCAATGCGTTTGCATTTGGACGAACCAAGAAAGGCTCACGCGTCTGTGTCACCAAAGGGCTTCTTGAACTGTTGAATGAAGATGAGCTAAAAGCAGTCCTAGGCCATGAAATATCCCATATCAAACATCGGGATGTTGCCGTGATCACTATCCTCAGTGTGATTCCGATGATTTGTTATATGATTTACGTTTCGTTTTTATGGGGAGGTATGGGGCGACGAGACCGAGACAGCGGAGGAGCAATTGCGATCGGAATTCTCGCGCTTGTTGTCTACTTCATCACCAGTCTTCTCGTGATGTATGGGTCACGAATCAGAGAATATTATGCGGATCAGGGGAGTGCTGAGCTTGGGAATCAACCTCATTATCTCGCAACAGCATTGTATAAACTTACCGTTAGTACTGCAAGGATACCTAAACATGCATTAAAACAGACCGAAGGCATGAAAGCATTTTTCATCAATGATCCATCAAGAGCACTCTACGAGATTCGTGAGCTGAAGGATATCGACCTAGACATGAGTGGTACGATTGATCAGAACGAACTGATGATGCTTTCCACAAAAAAAATAAATCTCAAGACCGGAGACAAAATCCTTGAAGTGCTCAGCACGCATCCTAATACCGTGAAACGAATCAAACATCTTGCATCTCTTTCCACCACCTAAATTGATTGTTACTATGAGAATATGGGATATCCCACCAGAAAAACTCTGCAGAAACCATTTACTTGGAGAACATCGAGAGCTTCATGCAATCTGGTCAATTCTTATAAATAATAAAAAAGGGTACGCACGTCATCCTGAACCCTTACGATGGAAAGGAAAACAGAGAGCATTATACCTTCGACATGAGCAACTTGTTAAAGAGATGGTACAGCGGAGTTATCGCCATCACAGCCCACTGGAGAAACAATTTGCTATAGGATATGAGCAGCAAGATGTCTTTGTTGATTCGTATGATGAACAAGTTCGTTTGCTCCGGCAGAAAAAATGTGGATGTATTGTATAACTGAATAATAATTAGTTTTTTTTAAAAAAAAAGAGGGGGGGTTCTACTTTTGTACTACGCCGCCCCATTTTGAGATATATACAATTCCGAGCACAGATACGACAGTAATAATCACTGCCACGACTATTGCAATAGTTGCATCGCCCCATGTTGCTGGTCCACCCTCAAGCCAAAGCCCCGCGAGTTTCATTATACCAATTATGATATCTTTCCAGATCAGAGCTATGATGAAACCGAATGCTGCTGCTATTGCAACTGCTATTGTGCTCTTTATTTCTTTTATGGTTACCATTTTTCACCTCCTCAGATTTTTTTATTAAAGAACGAAAGTTTTCAGAAGTATTTAATGATTTCTAAAATCGCAAAGGTTACTCCAGCGGAATCATCGTCTTGCCATAGAGAAGACGTAGACAGCACAGCGGCCAGAACAACATAAGAAAAATGATCCCCAACGTAGAAAGAATACCAAGGTGCTCAATGAGAAAGCTCGTCAAAACAATAGGAATCAAAACCAAGGCAAGACCCTCATGCACCCCCCCATAACGAAGCAAGGTATCACGTTTCTGAAGTGGAGTGGACAGGATTCGATACGTAATATAGAAAAGGATCACAGAGAGAACAAAAAAACAGAACAAAGGAATCGGAACCCCTGAGATGCTTCCCAGGGTGTACCCTAAAAGAAACGGGAGCACAGCGACCATGATAAACAAAAACTGCATCACATACACGTGCACGATAAAAACCACCGGTTTTTTCAGTTCATGTCCTCTTACATGTACACCAAACATGATCGGCGTGGTCCGAATTCCGAGTTTTGCGTCAAACTCCACATCCTTTAAATTCGCTAAGACTCCAACACTGAACATCCATTGGAAAAACCCAACAAACGAAATAATCAACGATAAGGGAGATACGGTATCAGACACGGCCAGTGCACCAAAAACCCCGAAAACAAACACTCCGGCGCCTAACACACATTCCATGCCAGGGATCCGTTTACTATATTTATTGTACAACGTCATTAAGAAAAATGACAGTAGAAGAAAGAGGAACGAAGCCCAGGAAAAAACAAACACGACCGCAAACACCACGCAGAGAAGAAAGGAACCAACAAAAACCAAGAATGCGTGATGCTTTGAAATATTACCCGTAGTGAGTGGACGCCCCGCAACATATGTTGACCGCCGATCGACCTCGACATCATAATAATCATTTTGAACAAAAGCGAACACGTGAGTAAATAACCCGATCATGAGCAGAACAGAGAGATGGAACGCACGAAATTCACCATTGCACACTGCACCGAATACGGGTGTGAATCCTAAAAAAAGGATGCCGTATGGCCGAACAAGTGTAACGTACTCTCGAATACTTCCCACAAGCCCCAATCCTCTTGGTTTTTTCCAGCGATGAATCATCGGTTCAGATGATCTTCTCTACCCACTTACCCTGCCCTTCCCAGAGTTTAATCGAATACAACGGCACCTTTCCTTTGAGCTGCTCAGCTATCCAATTGATAATATGCTCAGCGGTCGGGTATTCAAACAGGGAATTCAACTGCTGATGATCCAGTTTCTCGATTACTTCAAGCTCAACAATTTCTTTCATCTTGGCGAAATCAAGAATCATCCCATCTTTTTTAACACCACCTTCAATCACAATTTCTAGCTTATATGTATGGCCATGGAGTTTCTCACATTTTCCTTTATAATTCGGTAGAAAATGAGCAGCATCAAAATAGAATTCCCGACAAAGCCTCATACATATCATCCTTTTTTATTTGTAGAGAATAAACACCAGGGATATAAACGTCATCTATTTGTAAGGTGTTACCATCTCAGCCCATGGTCGGTGCATATATAACTCTTGTATCGTCTTTTTTAACACAGGATGCACAAAGCCTGGATTGAGATCCATCATCGGCTGAAGAACAAAAAGACGTTCCTGCAGCAAAGGATGAGGGATGACAAGATTCTTTATATTAACCACGCAATCCCCATAAAACAAGATATCGATGTCAATAATCCGCGGTCCGTTTTTTACGGTCTTTGTTCTCCCCAGTTTTCTTTCAATGGATTTGATGGAAGACAATAGTTTTTTCGGATCAACATCGGTCTCCACCTCAACGACACAATTCAAAAACCAATCCTGCTCAGTATACCCAACCGGTTCTGTGAGGTACAAATGAGATGTTCGTCTCACTTTACAGATGTTAGCAAGGAGAGTGAATGCTTTTCTGATATGTTCTTCTCTGTCACCAATATTCGACCCAAGGCTTAGAAACACTATAGGCATTATACACCTCGAATCGCATCCACGACTTGTATAGCGCGCTTGCATTCATTCACATCATGGACGCGTACCATGTTTGCTCCGTTCATAACAGCCACTGTAATTGCAGCTAAGGTTCCTTCAAGACGCTCTTTTACCGATAAACCCGTGATCACCCCAATAAAGGATTTCCGCGAGGGTCCAACAACAATCGGACAACTAAACGTCTTGAATTCTCCAAGATGTTTCAATATCTGGAGGTTGTGCTCCACTGTTTTTCCAAAACCAATCCCTGGGTCTATAACGATATGTTGAATTCCTGCTTTGCGTGCGGTTGCAATTTGTTCCTGAAAGAATACCTTAATTTCTCCAATCATATCCTGATAGACAGGGTTCTGCTGCATGGTTTTTGGTGTTCCCCTCATATGCATGAGGATAACAGGGACGTTGTGTTTTACCGCAACCTTCCTCATTTCCGGGTTCGTCAATCCAGTGATATCGTTAATGAGATGTGCACCTGCCTTCAGACACACGTCTGCAACCAGTGGTTTATAGGTATCTATAGAAATGGGAACAGAAACCTCATGTAGGAGTCGTGTCACTACAGGAAAAATTCTGGCCAGTTCTTCTTTTTCAGATAACGATGCTGAACCTGGACGTGAGCTTTCTCCACCTACATCAATAACGTCAGCCCCATCAGAAACCATTTTTTTCCCATGGGCAACCGCTGTATCAACATCATTGAATAGTCCTCCGTCAGAGAACGAGTCAGGGGTTACATTGAGTATCCCCATTATCAGGGTTTTTTCAAATCGTAATGTATAATCCTTGCAGATAATCGGTGATAGAGTTGACATCATTCTCCCCAAATGAGGACGACCTATTAAAAACCAATGTTCATCACCGTGCTCCGCAATGAAAATGTAACGAAACTCTCTGATATGAAAAACAAGAGAGGAGTTATGAAAAAAGAACACATGAGCGGATATCTAGAAAAAAGTACATACAGTTCATTGTCATTACTACGAAAAAAGAGACTCTCCTGATTGAATTCATAATGAAAAAGTAATCCTACTGGTTTATCCTTATTTTTATAAGTATAATAATTATATAAATGGATAACATCTGTACAATAAGACTTTATAAGGAGCAAAACAACCCTTCATTGCATGATAGTAATCGGACTTTTATCGACAGAAGAAGAGGCACAAGAAATTCAATTCATCGCAAAAATATGCACCGTCGAAGACCGTATCCGCTATATTGTTCATGTCGACAGGATTAAACAGCTCGTCAGTCAACAAAACAGATAGTGTCGCAAATTACAAAAACACCCTTGATGTTTCAAGGATTACATGACCGTCCTTATTATCTCTTCAACCGAGGATCCTGCTAGTACGAATATCAAAAACAGTCTTTTAGAACAAACAACTTGGGAGGAATACGGCACTTTTTACAACACTCCTGTCTTCAGACACGCTTCGATGAACAATCTGGTGATCGTGACTATACCAGATAAAAAAATACGACACGAAAACATCGACACCGAAATATATGAACAACTCCACATCGAACCAAAGATAGCTATCTTTCTTTCAAGACATCGCAGTAAAATGGGAGAACCAACCCTCACTGTCCATCCCATCGGGAATTACGGCGATGCGAAGTTCGGTGGAAAAACAAAAACCTTAATACCAGCAGCCCCACGAATGATGACGCATCTTCTTCGCCTCATTAAAAAAAACCTTCAACCAACGGATCTCAAATATCAAGTCTGCTATGAAGTCACCCACCACGGACCCTTCTTAAAGATCCCCACCCTGTTCGTAGAAGTCGGCAGTACAGAGATTCAATGGCAACAAAAAGAACCCGCATCTATTATTGCATCATCGTTGCTTGAACTACTTGCTAAATATCATTATGAAGAAGAGTATCCAAATGACATCCCCGTTCTCCTCGGAATCGGTGGAGGCCATTATGCACCACGATTCACCGAAGTTGCCTTAGCAAAAAAGATAGCATTTGGTCACATGATACCAACATACCAGATAGATGGAGGAAATATAGACGATGAAATTCTTGAAAAGACGATACAGGCGACACCTAATATAAATGGAGTATATCTACATAAAAAAGAGCTTAAAAAATCACAAGTTACCCAATATAGAAACTGGTTTGAGACTAAAGGAATATCCATTATTTCAAGTAAAGATCTACCAGATTTATGATTTATTTTTCTTTAAAGGATACTCTGTTTTGAAATCATCAAAAAACACACATTTAAAATTACAGATTTTTCCGTCTTTAACTTCTATGCCATCTTTTTTTAATCTTCGTATCTTGTCATTAATTCCGAGACCAAATCCCCCCAGACTTCCATCAGATTTGACTATCTTAAAACAGGGCATTGTATCAGCATCTGGATTTTTATTCATATATTTTCCAACAGCCCTTGCGTATCGTTTATCTCCAAGAGCTTTTGCCACTGCACCATAGGTAGAAACACGTCCGGCAGGTATTTGCCTAACAAGATAATACGTATAATCGGAAAGATTCATATTTGGAAATAAGCTATGGCCTCCAAATAGTTTTCTTTTCAATTCAGGGAGAAGATGAATAAAATAAAATTCTTAGGAACTGCCGGTGCACGTTTCGTTGTAATGAAACAGCTCCGGGCATCCGGTGGAATCTGGCTAACACTTGATGATACAAACGTAATGATTGACCCAGGGCCAGGTTCCCTCGTTCGTTGTATCTCAAGCAAACCAAAGCTCAATCCAATGGATTTGGACGGTATTATTCTGACACATCGACATATCGACCATTCAAACGACATAAACATAATGATAGAAGCCATGACAAACGGGGGATTCAAAAAGAAAGGGATTGTGTTTGCTCCAAAGGATGCACTTGAAGGTGACCCAGTCATCCTGAAATACGTTCGAGACCAAGTCGAACGTATTGAAATCCTCAAAGAAAAAGGAAAGTACCAAGTAGGGAACATCTCTTTCGAAACACCAATACGGATGAAACATGGGGTTGAAACATATGGCATTAACTTCAGAGGAAAAACCAGCTCGATTTCTCTGATCACCGATACCGATTTTTTTACAGGTCTTGCATCACATTTTACCGGAGACATCCTTATTGTCAATGTCGTGATGTTGGAGGATAAAAGTACCATTGAACACCTCTGTTTACAGGAGGCAGAACAGATCATCGAGACAAACAAACCACGACTTGCGATTCTGACGCATTTTGGTATGGGCATGGTGAACGCAAAACCATGGGAAATTGCAGAGAAACTTTCTGAGAAACTTGGTACCAAGATCATCGCGGCTAGGGATGGTATGGAAGTAGACATCGATCAATATAAAAAATAGTTTTAAATTAAGTGAGACATATCAGA
Source organism: uncultured Thermoplasmatales archaeon (assembly GCA_964353435.1). Classification (GTDB taxonomy): domain Archaea; phylum Thermoplasmatota; class E2; order DHVEG-1; family DHVEG-1; genus SM1-50. The sequence goes on from CAYGVY010000016.1 coordinate 12,149, forward strand.
TAACAATGGTAGATGCTAGAAACCTTCTTTCAAAATATTTTAACATCTTGGAAGAAAGTAAAAAATCACAATATCTTAAGTGCAAACAAATTCCGGTTTCTTTCGAGACTTCTGAATCAACTAAGGCCCTATGGAAAAAGCATGACGTTGCT
>CAYGVY010000017.1:0-12276 GCA_964353435.1 uncultured Thermoplasmatales archaeon
CAGAAGGATGGCCCAGAGATGTTAGTAGAGAAGTCGGTCCCGTTCACACAGGTTCCTTGCTGTTTGAGCGCAGGGATAGTTGGTGAGGGCCACGAAGAATTTTGAAGACCAATATCAGTTGTTGTTTCCGATTTGTTAGTATCAATAGATGCTTGCTTTGTTCGATTTGAAACACCCACAAAAGAAGTCGATAATAACAAGAATAGAACCAGTATAGAGATAAGGTGTTTCTTCATTCTTTTCTTCCTATATGAAAATAAAGACTCCTTCTCTATTTAAAATCTCCGTTACAGTGATTTGCTTATTAATGTACCGTTATTTAGGAGAACAAATCGTTTTTTAGTCCCATGGTAAATTTCTCCTGGGAAAATAAGAAAAAAGATGCAGGGGAAGGGATTTGAATCCCTGGACCGATTTAACTGGCTATGGTACGATTGATTATTTCGACTTCCACAATCCATGTATATTACAGTAATCTCGTGCCGACAGTTTCTTTGCGGTAACACAAAACTCTGCTTCCGGTTTTTCTGCAGGCTTTAAAAACTTCCGGTACACGGTTTCATCGGCATGGAGTTCAATCCATTCGATATAGTGTTTCTCCTCCATCGGATGGGGTATAGATCCTACTTTTACTCTGACGCCCGTCGCTGTTTTTTCGATTAATGGAACGTGCTTTTCGTTTCCCGCATCCTGCAATTTCTCGGTAAGCAACTCCATAGGTTGCCCACAACACACCAACTCACCCATACCTGCGTGGATCACTTCCACGATATTTCCACAGACATTACATTTGTAGACTTCCTTCAATTTTACCATATTTTATTACCTCCATTCTACTTCTTTTGTTTCTTATTTTTATAATCTTTAATCGCCTCATGCAACGCATCAGCAGCCAGATTTGAGCAATGCATTTTTTGCGCTGGCAGACCATCAAGCTCGTTTGCCACATCACCACGTGTGATCTTGACTGCGTCATCCACATGTTTTCCTTTCGCAAGCTCTGTCACCATGCTGCTGGTCGCAATGGCTGAACCGCACCCGAACGTCCGGAACTTAATATCAGTGATTCTCTCATCTTTTACTTTGATGAATATCTCCATGACATCACCACAGACAGGGTTTCCTACCTTGCCGTAGCCGTCAGGGTTTTCTATCACACCGACGTTTCGCGGGTTCATAAAATGCTCCATGACTTTCTTACTATATCCTACGTTTGCCATTTTTATTTCCTCCATTCTTTTGACATTGGTGAAAGGTTTCGTAAGCGTTGGACGGTCTCGTACGTCGCCTTGCTCACAAGGGGAACATCGTCCATTGAAGTAGAACGCCCGAGCGTCAGCACCATGGATCCATGAGCTTCTTCATGTTTTAAACCAATCGCGAGAAGAACATGCGATGGCTCAAGGGTCTTTGATGAACAGGCAGAACCGGTCGACACCTGAATATCATACATATCCATATTTAAGAGAATGCTTTCTCCTTCGATATAACTAAACCGGAAACTGGCATGATGGGGTAGACGTTGTGTAGGATGTCCGGTCAGATAGGATTTTTCAATTTTTAAAATTTCTTTAATCAGTTTATCTCTGATAGGAATAAGTCGGTTACTTTCTTGTTTCATTTCCTGTTGTGCTATTCGTGCGGCCTCGCCCATGCCAGCGATAGCAAACACGTTCTCGGTACCTGAACGAAGACCTCGTTCCTGTCCACCCCCAAGGAGAACAGATTGGATTTTAACACCAGGTTTTACATACAGTGCACCAGCTCCCTGAGGACCATACAAATCATTCGAAGAAAGCGTCAGAAGATCAATGCCATCCTTCCGCACATCAATAGGTATACGTCCGGCTGCAGCAACCGCGTCAACATGGAGATACAATCCTTTTTCCTTCACAATTTTACTAATCTCTTGGATCGGTTCGATGGTTCCAATCTCATTGTTCGCATACATAATTGAGGTTACCACCGTGTTTTTAGTAAGAATACTGTCAAGTTTTTTTAAGTCGACAACACCAGTCGAATCAACAGGAATAGTTGTGAAAGAAAACCCGTTTTTCTGTAGTTCCTTCATCGGATTGAGAACTGAAATATGTTCAATCGCGGAGGCAACTACTGCTTTTCCTTGTGTGATGTTTCTCAACGCTGTGCCTTTCACCGCAAGATTATTGGCCTCAGTAGCACCCCCTGTGAAAATAATCGTGCTTTCGTTTTCTGCATGGATGAATTCTGCGATTTTACTTCGTGCCTCTTCAACTGCTCGTCTCGCCTCTAACCCAACAGAATGAAGAGAGGATGGATTCCCATGGGACTTCATGAGATACGGTTTTGCGAAATCAAAAACCCTTGAATCGACCGGCATTGATGATGCGTGATCAAGATAGATTCTTGGCATTCATTCCTCCCTTAAAACCACATGGTCGCCCCAGCGTCTAACGCAAGATCATTTAAAGTTCCTGCGCCAACGATCTTTACCCCTGGTATCAACTTGACTTTCTCTAACCCAAGCATCTGCTTTGACGCTTCGCATACATATATCTCAATGCCCATATCCATGGTTTTTTTAATCATCTCAGCCACACTGGGAAAAGTTCCCATTTTGATTTTCTCTGCAACACCGGGCATTAAGATTCTCAAACCAGTGCCTAGATAGTAAACGCGAGGAGTGAGATCCATCATCTTTGCGGTCTGTGCAAGAACGAGCGGAGAATATTGTTTCTCCGGTTGATCCGTGGTCTGCACATAAAGAATTGAGTTTTCATCTTTCATATCAACACCTCATTTCATTCGTTTGATATAGAAGGTCAACAAGGAACCTTCTTTCTTAAATTTCATTATCTCATGTCCTGTTCTTTTTGCCCAACGTTTGATATCTTCTTCTGCAGCAGGGTCATCAGCCTCCACCTTGAGAACTTGACCGATTTCGATTTTGTCGATTTCTTCTTTGGTCATCGCTATGGGCATCGGACAGTAGAGCCCTACACAATCCAATTCTGCATCGGGGGTGATATCAGTGCTGTTACCCAATGTTTGACCTCTTCTTCACGTTCTTTAGTAGTTTTCTGTTAAAATTTCATAATACGCCTGCGGATGTTGGCATGCTGGGCATTTGTTTGGTGCTTCTTTTCCTTCGTGGACATACCCACAGTTTCTGCATTTCCATTTGACGACCTTTTCTTTCTTAAACAACTGTTTGTTCTCTAGGTTTGCAAGTAATGTCCTGTACCGTTTCTCATGGTGTGCTTCGACTTCGGCAATCTGTTGAAAACTTCGTGCGACTTCAGGAAATCCTTCCTTTTTTGCCATTGCTGCAAACGCTGGGTAAATCGTGCCCCATTCTGCTTTCTCTCCATCAGCTGCCTCTTTGAGGTTTTCTTCTGTTGTTCCAATGACGCCCGCGGGGTACATCGCGGTGATCTCGACCATACCACCCTGCAGATGCTTGAAGTATACCTTCGCGTGCTCTTTTTCGTTTTCCGCAGTCTCAAGGAAGAGTGCTGCGATTTGTTCATAGCCTGCTTTTTTTGCTTCCGACGCAAAATAGGTGTATCGGTTTCTCGCCTGTGATTCTCCTGCAAACGCTGCAAGGAGATTTTTTTCGGTCTGTGTTCCTTTTAAATTTTTCATCATCTTCATCTCCACTTTTATCTCTATTGATAAGCCTCCTTTTATTCCAACTCTAGGGCCCTGCATGAACCATTGGCCAGTACACGTCAGCCTCTTCAAATCGATCCATGCTTTCTTTTTCAATCTCAAGGATTTTGTAGTGTTGCAGCTCCATGTCTGCAAAATAGGAAAGGGTGTTGCGTATCATCGCATCTTCGGTAAATTGCTTCGAGAGTGATTTGTAGAAGTCATGAGCTGCTTGTTCTGCATTCATCGAGTTTTTCAGCATGGTGCCAAGCGGGGTGTCTTCGTCAGAAATAATGAGTTGAGGGAGTGGAACCGGTGTTACCTTCGGAAGAATCAGTTTTTTCCCAGGAAATTTTTTCCTGTAAATCTGTTCGACGAATTGTCGGTGTTTTTCTTCTTCTTTAGCAAGGAATTCCAGTTTGTCTTTGAGTAAACCGTTCTTCACTGTCTTTGCAATCTTTTTGTATATCATGTTGCTTTCAACTTCGCTTTTCATTGCAGCGAGGAGTAAATCCTCGAGCGTATATTTTTTTAAATCCACTGTATCACCCTCAAACTCATTTTTCTATAGTACTGAATTATTTTACTTTTCGCTGGGCAAGCTCACGGTCTAGCATGTACAGACCGCCCGTGTTTGTCCCAATCATTTTCAGTTTCTGTACAATTGCATCCGTTGATGATTCTTCTTCAACTTGCTCATCTATAAACCATTGAAGCATGTTGGCGGTCGCATGGTCTTTTTCTCCTACCGCCATGTTTGCCAGGTCATTAATCATCCCGGTGACTTTTTGTTCGTGCTTGAATGCATCTTCAAACGCGTTCAATGGTGATTTCCAGCTTATTGATGGTACTGCAATTGCGGCAACCGTGACACGTCCTCTGCGCTCAATTACATGGTGATAGAATTTCATAGCATGACCGAGTTCTTCTTGTGCTTGGACGCGCATCCAGTTTGCAAACCCACCAAGGTTGATTGATTCAAAGTGGGCAGACATAGATAGGTACAGGTACGCTGACCAGAGTTCTGCGTTGATTTGCTTATTTATTGCATTTTCAATTTTTTTACTTAACATCTTTTTTACCTCCTTTTACATAGTTGTATTTTATTTGACTCGTTTCATTGGTGCACCGCAACAGAATGGTTCTGCTTTTGGTTCTTTCTCAAACTCAATAACAGAGTCGCAGGCACAATCTTTTTCTTTACAGTCACATTTGTACTGGATTTTCTTTCCAGATGCCTCACAGCCACAATTTTTACACATACTCTTTTTCCTCCATTTCATGTTACAATTTTCATTTCTTTATATACTTTACCAACCTTCTTTCTTCTTATTGTTTCTCAAACGCATCTTTTCCTGCTCCGCAGACAGGGCAGACCCAATCATCAGAGATATCTTCAAACGCTGTTCCTGCAGCTATCCCGCTATCGGGGTCACCTTTTGCCGGGTCGTATACATATCCACAGACGGTACACACATACTTATCCATTTTTATGTCCTCCTTTTTTTCTTCTGTTTTCTTATCAACATCACTATTATAGGTGGGTGCGTTTTTTGGTGAATACCCTCCTTTTACTTCATGGTAATACTCATAGGTCATGGCCGGTTCTTGTGACATTACTGATGCGTCTATTATTTTACCGATAAAAATCGTATGAGTCCCGACATCAATTTTATCAATGACTTGTGCCTCGAGATAGGCAAGCGCATAGTCAAGAACGATCGGAGCTTGTGTTATTCCAAGTTTGAAGTTCACTTTTTTGAATTTGTCGACCTCTCGACCAGATTTAAAACCAAATGTTCCAATAAATGAAAGGGGAGTGTTTTTATCAAGAATAGAGATGGTAAATACCTTGCTTGCATCGATGTATTCATGGGTAAGGTTCTGTTTGTTGATGCTTACTGCAATTGTTGGTGGTTCTGAGGTCACTTGAAATAATGCGTTGGCGATTTGTCCGTTTCGTTTCTCTCCGTTTTTAGAGCAGACCACATACACACCATAGGATATTTTATGAAACGTCTTTTTATCCATTGGTCCGCCTTCCTTTTTCCGTCTTTTGGCAATTCTTACAAATCCCTTTGAAATAACCCTGTACTTCTTCGACGCGATGACCTCCATCTAACGTGCGGTCCATGTTGGGACAGGTGATGGAAATATCAAGAATGGCGCCGCATTTTTTACAGAGGAAGTGATGGTGTAAACTCTCTTCGATATCATATCGGAGTTCCGAGCCAGAAATGGTTAGAGACTGGACAATCTTGTTTTTCTTAAGTATTTCCAAGGAGTTGTACACGGTTGTTCGTGAGAGTGATGGGTGTTTTTTTTTGAGTTCTGAATATATTTCTTCGACGTTGGGGTGGGTGTGGTGTTCGTTAAGATATTTCAGAATCTCAAGTCGTTGTGAAGTAATTTTTATTGAATGGTCCTTGAGGGTCTTTACGTATTTTTCATACATGCTAATCAATGCTGTAATAATTTCTAATTTGATATTATTACAATTTAGTATGTATTACAAAATAGGTATATATACTTTTCTAAATGAGCAAAAAAAGAAACGTTTAATATGAACAACACATCCCGGTGACCCATGGAGTATTCAATTCTCTACCACACCATCATCCCCTTCGCATTGTCCGCACTCGTGGTCGTACTCGTCACCATCATCGCGGAGCGATACGGTACGAAAACAGGAGGAATCATCGGTACACTCCCCTCAACAATCATCATCGCATTCCTCTTCATCGCCTTGGACAAAGGAGAACAGTTCGCCTCAGAATCCGTCGCAGTTGTTCCCGCTGAAATGGGAATCAACCTCGTGTTCCTCGTAACCTTCGCACTCCTTTCATCAAGAAAAATACTCGTTGCTCTTGTAGTATCACTCATGGTATGGACAGCACTCACCATACTGCTCTTTTACTCAAACTTGACCTCCATCGTTGTATCTCTTGCATTGTTCACCTTATTTTTTGCTGTGACCTTTTTTACGCTTGATAAAATGAAAAAAATAATCTCACAGAACACCATAGAGGTTCACTACACACCACTCAAACTACTCGGCCGAAGCATCATCGCAGGGACTGTGATTGCCATCGCTGTCACATTCTCCAATTTCGGAGTCATACTCAGTGGGATCTTCTCGGTGTTTCCTGCTATTTTCTTATCAACCATGCTCATCTCCATGAGAGAACACGGACCCAAGTTCACCGGTGCGATGGCAAAAGGCATGATCTACGGCAGCCCCAGTGTCGTCAGTTATGCAGTAGGAATCTGTTTCTTCTATCCGCTCGCTGGCATCCTTATGGGAACCATCAGTGCATTTCTTATCGCCCTTGTTGTGACTCTGATTCTGTTCAAACTTCGTAAAAAAATACGATGACCATATCCTTTCTGTTTATTTCTTCAGGTACCGGTATTGAATGTTACAGTTTCCTTCACTGCTGACCATACATGGACCAACAGGATTATCCGGGGTGCACCGACGACCAAATAAAGGGCACTCTTTTGATGATATCAACCCTCTGAGAACGTCACCGCAGAGACAACCCACCGGCTCAATAAACTCTTTTTCAGTAAGCTCCGAAAGCTCTTCTTCGTACTTCTTCCGCGCATCATACGATGCGTACTTGTTCCGAAGCCTCAGACCAGATTGAGGGATCATTGGAAACCCTCTCCATTTGATATCCACCGGCTCAAAAACCTGCTTCATTACCTGCTGTGCTTTCCTGTTTCCCTCCGGCTTCACTGCACGAGTGTACTCGTTTTCAACCTCGGCTTTTCCCTGCTGTATCTGCCGCACCAGCATCCAGGCCCCCATCAGAAGATCAATCGGCTCAAAACCAGTGATCACTTGCGGAATATGATAGTTATTGGAGATAAACTCATACGGTTTTACGCCAATGATCGTTGAGACATGACCAGGTTCGATGAACCCATCAATTTTTATTTCACCCATATCAAGAATCGCCTGTAATGCAGGTGGGATCAAACGATGACAGCAGAGCACAGAAAAATTCGAGGGCGGATCTCTCAAGAGAACTGATGCGGTAGTCGGAGCTGTTGTTTCAAAACCAACTGCCATAAACACAACTTCTTTGTCCTTGTGTTTTTCAGCGAGAAGCAATGCATCTTCAATGCCGTACACAGTACGAATATCATAGCCGTCAGTCTTCATCTGCTGCAATGAGTAATGCTCCCCGGGTACTCGTGTCATATCCCCAAACGTGGCAATCGTCTTTCCTTCTTTTGCGAGTGCCAATATTTCCTCAATTTCTTTCGGTGTTGTGACACATACCGGACATCCAGGACCCTGCCCGATCTCAATACCACATTTTTGTAATAACACATCCAATCCATGTTTTACGAGCGTATCTTGATGCGTACCACACACATGCATAAATTTCAAATTGACATCTGCTTTTTTAATCTGAGAAACAATGTCATCAGTCAGATGTTTATCGCGCAATGAAAACACTATACATCCTCCTGCAGAGATAACATTTCCCGAAACAGCGCAAGAGTCTCTTTTGCTTCTTTTTCATCGAGAACCTGGATGGCAAACCCTGCGTGAACCAGCACGTAGTCACCGATCTTTACCTCGACAAGGGAGACGTTCGCTTTCCGCTTCGTACCGCCCCCGTAATCAACTGTCGCACTCTGTTTTTTTGTATCGATTTCTACGATTTTCCCCGGGATTGCCAAGCACACAATGCATCCTCTTTTTCCCATGCTGCTGGGTTATCCACCAAAAATAACTTTGGTGACCCACATGATGAGTATTCCACAGATGAAAACGAAAAGAGTCGCCATGTATTTTTTCATATCAAGTTCTTTTCTTATTTCTGGAACGAGATCGGTTGCCGCAATGTAAATAAATCCTCCTGCTGCGAACGGCAGGATGAAGACAACGATGTTTTCAATGAGATTGGAAACGAAGTAACCAACAATTCCCCCAAGAACAGCAGTTAACGCAACAACAAAGTTAAGCATAATTGCTCTTTTTTTCGAAAAACCTCCGTACAGCAACACACCAAAATCACCGATTTCTTGTGGAATCTCATGGGTGGCAATGGCAATTGTTGTGGTAATGCCAAGTGGGATAGAGACAACGAAGCTTGCTGCCATGATAAGTCCGTCGATGAAATTATGGATGGAATCTCCAACGAGATTCATATAATGAAATGTGTGAACATCGCACTCGCCTTTATGGCAATGTCGCCAATGAAGGACTTTTTCTATGAGAAAAAAGAGAATGAAACCTATAAGAACAAAAAGATACACATCAAGTCCCGTGCTTTTTTCGACAGCTTCTGGCAAGAGATGCAGAAAAGCACCTCCCATGAGGGCTCCTGCAGATAAACCAATGAGAATAAGTAAGATTTTATTGAGTATCTTATCGTTTAACGCCAGGGTTACAACACCAACGAACGAGATAAGTGAAACGATAAATGTTGCTAAAAAAATATATGCTAATTCAAACACATCAATCACCATTATTTACTTTTACTAACAATCTCCCATTTTCTTTTTTATTTTTTCCTTTATTTTTGATACGGAATCAAGCACAGGAATTTTAATGTCGTGCTTCCTCGGTTGATGATTTGATGCCATTCCATCGGTTTGATAAACAAGACATCTCCCGGCTGTAATGCTTGTTCAGTGGTTTGATCTTTGACAAACCCACCTCCCTCCAAGATGAATACCTCGTGTTCCCATTCGTGTTGGTGCAGTGGAGAATTTCCGCCTGCTTTGATTTCGAACAGGCGCATCGTGAAGTTCTGGGCCCCGTCTTTCTTTGAAATGAGCCAACGAACCTTGATATTTTTTACTCCAGGTTCCTGTGGATGCTCTAAATCTACCTCAGTGTAATGAACGTGCTTCATCATGTTCACCTTATTGGCCTGGATGGCATTCGATATCATTAATTTTGCCTTCGATAAAACTAGAAATAATGGAGATGCATTTACGAATCGAATCCAGTGTGGAACTATGAAAATAAAAGACGTCAACGTTGCAGTGTTGCGTATCGAGGGAACAAACTGCGAACAGGAGTCCTACGACGCATTCAAACGATTAGGTGCAAATCCAGAATTTATTCATCTGAAACAACTCCTTAATATTGACTGCAATGCTGATGAAACACGAAACATCCTTGACTATCATTGTCTGATGATCCCAGGGGGTTTCTCCGCTGGTGATTATATCAGAGCAGGCGCTATTTTTGCTGCGAGAATCAAAAGCCAGCTGCAAGAACAATTAAGGGAGTTTGTGAAACAAGAGCGCCCGATCCTCGGTGTCTGTAACGGTTTTCAGGTGTTGACAGAACTTGGATTGTTGCCTGGCTTTGAGGACATTATACGCCCGGTTCCTGACGCATGTTTGTATCTTAACGACTCGAATCGGTTTGAATGCCGACCGACCTTGTTAAAGCATGAGAACAGGGGAACGTGTGTATTTACCTCAAAAATCCCGAGAAATGAGGTTCGATTAATCCCGAGTGCGCATGCAGAAGGAAAACTCCTGTTTCCCTTAGAAAAACAAGAGCACTATCTGAAAACATTAGAGAAAAACGATCAGATCGTGTTCCGCTATGTTGATCCTGAGGGGAACTATGCCGGATATCCGTGGAACCCGAATGGTTCTCCTATGAATATTGCAGGAATCTGTAACCCTCAGGGGACTGTTTTTGGTATGATGCCTCATCCCGAGCGAACGTTCTACCAGCATCAACATCCAAATTGGACTGCAACCGGGCTGGGAGACGATATAGGCGATGGCCGCGCTATTTTTGAGTCGGTGCTCGCGTATATCTCGAAGAAGTTCTGAAACCGGGTCGTTCGAAACTCTTTTATAGAGAGAGACACCTTCTCTAATCAGTAGATTGATTGTTGGGGGATCAAACAATGAGAAAGCACACTATCGTGTTAACCATACTCTGCAGCATCTTGATATTATGTCCTTTTACCTCTGCATTACCATCTGTAAACTCACGTGTAGTACCTGATTGGCCAGATGGTGAATTCCATGGTGTGTGGAACAAACCAAATGATCAAACATCTGGGTCTTTCTGGGGTGACCTGAACCAAGGTCGCAGAGCAACCCGCGGTACTTTCACGGGTGAGTGGAACACATCGGGTGGAACAACTACCGGGTCGTTCCGTGGAATCTTCTACGGAATGATACTTGTTGGACAATGGGATTTCACGGAGACAGGAGAAACCAATCGCTTCACCGGCATCCTTCGTCTGAATGATACACATTTTTCAGCTCGAATGATAAGTCCTCGAACAGGTTTGATAGACATATCCGGTGTCCACGATGCATCGTTTCTCCCAAAACTAACCGGTTCGTACGGTGTCGGTGTGAAAACCTTTCATTTAGTCGATAAAAATCGATCTGAGAATTTTACCGTAAATAATACCATAGATGTCCGAGAAGTCATGGTACAACTCTGGTACCCCATTAACAAGACCGTCTCGGAGCCGAAGGCCGAATATATGGATACCCCGACGTTTCAATGGTTAAAGGGAAGATCCCCGGTTCCGTTGGTGACAATCCCGGATAATGCGTACCAGTTTGTTCGTCCTCATGGAAGAAATGAAACTATGATTGCGTCGGGAGTGTTTCCCGTGATTATTTTTTCACCAGGGTATGATGGGGTGTATCAGATTTATACATCCTTCATTGAGGATCTCGTCAGCAATGGGTTCGTGGTTGCCTCTATTAATCATCCGTATGTCTCTGGCATTACCGTGTTTCCTGATGGACGAACAGTCGGACTTGCATCAGTGCCAGCGGACCCAGTTGCACGGACAGCGTTTTTTAACATGTCACTTCGAACAATAATAGAAGACGCGAAGTTTGTTTTAGACACCCTCACCGAGATGAATGCAAGTGACCCGGACTTCTCTGGTCATTTTGATCTTTCACGGATTGGGATGTATGGTCATTCGTTTGGTGGGGCAAATACCGCGGTGTGTTGCTATGAAGATCCACGGGTTATTGCAGGACTTACACTTGATGGAGTGTTTTATTCGTCTTTTATCCCGGGGAACATCACCAAACCATTTCTGATGATGTTTGCAGAAGCTCGTTTGGCGAACGATACAACGATAAATTATATGTGGAATCACATCACGAATGATACGTTTAAGATGAGCATTGCGGGATCTACGCATTTCGCATACACTGACGTTGGTCTTCTCCTCACTCATCTGGTTCCGTTAATTCCCCCAAGGATTCTTGGGTTTGGTAAGATTCCGCCAAAACGAATGTTGAATATCACAAAAACATACGAGACCGCGTTTTTTGAGGTGTACCTCAAAGGAGAACCTGTTGAGACATTGCTTGATCTGCCCTCGTATTTCCCAGAGGTAGAATTCGATTATAAGCTAGGATGAAAAAGGGAGGTGTTTCAAGATGCCACAGGTGGTGACCTGTATTTTAGAACATGGCGGGAAGATTCTTCTGTTTAAACGAAGTAACCTGGTTGGGACATACCGTGGTTTGTGGGGTGGTGTTGCTGGGTATGTTGAGGAACTCGAGGATCCCTATGGCACTGCTGTAAAAGAGATTCGGCAGGAGGCAGGTATTGGTGTGGATGCGTTGGAGTTTGTTCGGAAAGGAGAACCCATTGAATTTTCTGATACG
>CAYGVY010000018.1:0-12103 GCA_964353435.1 uncultured Thermoplasmatales archaeon
CCGCTGACTACGGGATTGTCGGGGATCTCTACGAGGTTCTCCCGAAGTTGACCAGCGCGATTAAAGAAAAAATGGGGTAACTATTTCAATTTCTTCACAAAGAAAACATGCTCAGGATCTGAGCAAAACTCTTTACAATGGTATGTATGAGTAGAAATGACGACGTGGAGCTTCTCTCTCAACTTCCGAAAGAAAAAATACCTGACTACATTTTTATGCAGCTGCGGAACCTTTGGTCTGTCGACGGATTGTATTTCCTTGGGATCGAGGAAGCATATGGAACCAAAATAGCAACAGATATTGATGCACATGTATGGGAAGTGATGGGGAAAATTGAGGCGCGAAAACTCAAAGAATTCCTTGATATCACCGGGAACGATATTGCTTCGATGATGAGCGCATTGCAGTACACCACCTGGGCACTCGACCTTGAAGACAAAGAAATCGTGATAAAAAAAGACCATGCGGTGATTCGGAATGTCCGCTGCCGCGTTCAAAACACACGAGTGAACAAAGGATTGAAGGAATTTGGCTGCAAACCGGTTCGTTTTGGGTTTCTCAAAGCGTTTGCAAAAGAATTTAACCCAAACATAGTTGTGAAATGCACGGTCTGTCCACCAGACAGCCACCCTGAAAACATCTGGTGTCAATGGGAATTCACCTATAAGGAGAAATAACATATGAAAACCTCGAAAGAGTATAAAGAAAGCCTTCGAATGATGCGGCCAAATATTTACAAGTTCGGGGAACTGATCAAAGATGTAACGACACATGCTGCGACAAAACGAACAATCGAGGGTCATGCACAGATTTTTGATGCCGCTCATAAACCAGAGTATAAAGATATTCTGACGACAAATTCACATCTCACCGGTGAACCAATATCTCGATATCTCTCTATTGTTCAGGGGCCTGAGGATATGATAGCGAATGTCCGCATGAAACGGCTTATGTTCAACCTTACCGGTACGTGCACCGGTGGTCGATGCGTTGGATTCAACGCAATTAATGCGATGTGGGCAACGACCTACGATATTGACCATGACCTGGGAACTGAGTATCATAAAATACTTCAGACCTGGCTTAAAGACGCTCAAAAGAAAGACATCACGCTTACTGGTGCACTCACGGATGCGAAAGGTGATCGTTCAAAATCACCATCACAGCAATGTGACCCTGATCTAAGCCTTCATGTTGTTGAAAAAAGAAAAGATGGAATCATCGTTCGGGGTGCAAAAGTGATGATCTGTGGCGTCGCTGCAGCAAACGAAATCCTAGTCATGCCTGGAACCGGATATAAGGAAGAAGATAAAGACTACGCGATTTCATTTGTCGTCCCTCGAGACATTGAGAACCTGACGATTATTGAGACGCGACGACCAAGTGATACCCGGGAGCAAGAAGAAGGCTTTGACGCTCCAGTGGATATCGGTGGTATTACCCAGGCCTATCTATTATTTGAGGATGTGTTTGTTCCAAAAGAACGTGTTTTTATGTGTGGAGAGTACGCGTATTCTCTAAAAGCAGTTATGAACTTTATTGCATCGTACCGGGCAGCGATTGGTGGCTGTGTCGCAGGACAGGGGGATGTGATGGTTGGTGCGGCAGCATTAATGGCACGAGCAAACGGTCTTTCTGAAAAGGTGTTCCGGGAGAAACTCACGCAGATGACGATTAACAATGAAACCACGTTTGGCATGGGTGTCGCTGCTGGTGTGCTAGGAACCAAGCATCCGTCCGGTGTTTGGATCCCAAATGCGCTACTATCCAATGTGAATAAGGTCCATGTGGCAACACTTCCCTACGAAACAAAGCGATTAGCTCAAGATATCGCAGGTGGCATCGCAGAAACTGGTTGTCTGCCCTCCTGCAAGGATATTAATGATCCACGGTACGGGAAGCTTCTAAAGAAATATCTTCAAGCAAATTGCTCTGGCGAGACACGAGCAAAAATCGCCCGATTAATAGAGTGGCTGACGATCGGCAGTGGTGTTCCCGGGTGCATGCATGGTGGCGGTTCCCCTGATGGTGCGAAACTGGTTATCAACGCAACCACCGATATCGCTCATAACATCGAGCTTGCGAAACGTCTGGCGAACATCAAAGAAGATATCCAAGTAGAGCAGAAGAAAAAATAAAGACGAAGTGGGCCTGTTGCGATTTGAACGCAAGTCTCTAGCTCCCAAAGCTAAAAGGATGGACCAAGCTACCCTACAGGCCCCAGCATACACGGTGTAACAACATATTGTATTTAAATATATATTAAAGATAGTTGAATGAGCTAATAGTCTTGATAATTTTTCTATAATTATCTTTATTTTATATAGATTCAAATATTTTAGGTGTAAAAATATCCTTTATAAAATTTATCAATTTTATGATTAATTCATAAAGATTAACTATTAAATTAATCAGGTTATAAATTAATTGCACAAGATTGATTATACCAGATATAAGGTTTATTATCTTTTGAATTAAAGAAATAAGCCATTGAATTATTTGAATTATAAGCCCAGCTTTTAAATCAAGAGTTATGTCATAAATAGTTTCTTTAATTATTTTAATTAAAAGGGTAATCGATCCTCTAGTTTTTAAATCAAGGGTTTTTTTATAAATATTTTCTTCAATTATTTTTTTGTTTTTTTCAATTTCATTAATTTTATCCATTAGGGGGTCGCTATTTACTTTGGGTACTGCAGTAGCTGAAGAAATCATTAATAATCCTATTATAATAGCTCCACAGGTTGTTACAATAAATTTTTTCATTTCTTTTATCACCATATTTTCAATAAATTCATGATATAAATATTTATCTACTCAATATTGTTTTCACCATTTCATGGATTTCAATTTTAAAAAACCAATTCATCTTTTTGCACTTATCGGATTGTTGGGATCCTTATTTCTGTTCGTCGTCTACCCATTGATCGCCGTTTTTTCATCCACACAGA
This sequence comes from uncultured Thermoplasmatales archaeon, assembly GCA_964353435.1. Lineage (GTDB taxonomy): Archaea > Thermoplasmatota > E2 > DHVEG-1 > DHVEG-1 > SM1-50. The sequence continues at coordinate 2,952 of CAYGVY010000018.1, forward strand.
TTCCCTCACTTTACAGTCCATCTATGACGCCGGTGCAAAAACTCACGTTAGAGGCGTCCCTGCTCTTTTTCCAATTTCTTTTTGTATTCGCTGGTCTTATCCTTGTTCCTTTGCTGTGGTACAAGCTCGTGAACCGGATTACTTTAAAAGAAATGTTCGCCAGGCTGAATCTTCGTAAAGAAGGATTAAATAATGCGATTCTGTGGGGAATCATTACGGTCATTGTTGCGTTTGTCATGACCATGATCATCGGTCTTGTCTACCTGTTTCTAACAAAAACAAATCCGAGCACGTTAAGCAATATTCCTGATCTTCAACAACTGTTTTCAATCACCTCATTGTACCTTATTGTAGCAATTCAACCGTTCTGCGAAGAGTTTTTCTTCAGAGGATTCCTGCTAGAAAAAATCACGAAAGTTGGTGGAACGACAATCGCTGTTGTATCAACTTCCATTCTTTTTGGAATATCCCATCTGACCTATACCTATGCCTATACCGCAATCGTAGCAGTCGTCCTCGGGTTGCTCTTTGCCCTTGTCGTCTTGAAAACAAAAAACCTTTATTCAGCGATTTTCGCCCATACCGTCATCAACATCACCAGCATTACCCTCTACTTTTTCGGGAAATCTTTTGGTATGTAAACGTTAATTCTATAAATAGGAGATATATCCCTTTGTAATTAAAAAGGTGAAAGAGCAATGCAGAACGAACAAACGTTTGCGATGATCAAACCTGATGCAGTCCAACGAGGATTCATTGGAGAAATCATCAGTCGCTTTGAAAAAAAAGGAATCAAGATAATCGCGATGAAACTCGTCGCTGTCGACCGAAAACTCGCAGAAAAACATTACGGTGTCCACAAAGGGAAACCGTTCTTTGAGCCAACCGTGAAATACATTACTTCGTCCCCTGTTGTCGCCATGGTTCTTGAAGGCGTGAATGTTATTGAGATGGTCAGAGGGATGACCGGAGCAACCGATCCTCAGAAAGCAGCAATGGGGACCATCCGAGGGGATTATGGGCAGTTCATCGGCAGAAACATTATCCATGCTTCTGATGGGAAAGACACTGCGCAGTTTGAAATCAACCTCTGGTTTCCTCCTGAAGAAATCGCACAATACAGTCGTATCGATGAGCAATGGCTTATCGAGTAAGAGACTTCTTTTGTTTCTCCTGATTTTCTTCTGTTGAAAAAATCGAAGTTTTTAAATAGAAGCTTGTTGTTTCTATCATCTAACAAATAGGTGAAATAAACATTAGAGGAAAGTATGAAATATGGCAAAAGATATGATGGGTAAAGTAGCAATATGGGCATTTATCTTGGGAGCACTAATAGCATTATTAGTCGGTCTCTGGCAAGCCTACACTCTTGAACAAACCCCCACGGATACTGTATTTATGTCTGACATGGGTGGTTGGATCGCCTGGATTTTAGCGATCATCGGCGGCATTGTAGGATTATTAGCTATGCTGGGAAAGGGAACGATTACCAAATCAGAAGTTCCAGCGTTTCTCACCGCAGGTATTGCATTACTCGTTATGTATGCGGTCTTCCAAGGTTTCAGCATTGACCCATGGATTGGATCGTTGTTTAAAGGTGTATCACAGAGCCTTGCGATATTCATAGCCCCAGCAGTTGGTATCCTTGCAATAAAAGCAATCTGGGACATTGGTAAGGACGTTTAATCGTCCTCAACCTTTTTTCTTTTTTTTTTTTTTAACTTTCATAAGGAGAAAGAACAGGATTAATTAAAGTATATCATTATTACGTTATCGTGCTCCTAAGGGCTTGGAAATGGTCTTTAAATGCAAAATAAATAAACTTGAAATGAGTTTCTTATGTTGGAAAAATATATTATAAAAATATAGCATAATGCCTTACTCGTACTATGACGATAGGATTCTATGCAATTTCAAGGAAAATATTGGCAGGTATAGCAAGAAAAAAACTATGTTATTATATAATTGGCATCTTGAGAATTTAGGAACAAAAAAGGGCCTGTAACTTTTGGACATGAGGCATTTAATATTAACATTTGTTGCAAATCCAATTCTTATTTTAATTTCTTATAAAAAATATTTTTAGAAAACTTTAAAAAGAATCAAGGGATACTTTATCATAATGGAGGAATATTTGTATGGCTAAAGAGATAATGGGTAAAGGCTTGGTTTTTGTGATAATGGGGTTGTTTATATTGGTGAGTGTTTTTCCGGGTATAAGTGGTTCTAAGAGTGTTAAGGATTTATATCAAGTAAATGTTAATCTTACAACTAAACAACGAGTGGTAATGTGTACTGGTTTCTGGAATCCAACTGGTTTAATGATTACACCTTTTAGCACTGACCCTGAGTTAAATCCAAATGGTTGGGAGGGAGAAAATTGGGAAGGTTTGGGCTATGATATTTATTCATATTTCCCGAAACCAGTTGTATACACAGGAATGTTTGAAGTTGATTATCAAGATACCTGGGAAGATTTTTGGAATGTTACGAGTCAAATCCATCCAATTGCTATTATAAGTTTTGGTGCTGGTGAAGGACCATGGGAAATTGAATATAATGCTCGTAACCTTGATTTTTGGATAAATGATGATAAACGACCATATCAACCAACACCTTGTCCACCGGATGATACTGAGTCCGTAGATTATATTCGTCATTCATCCCTACCTGTTCAACAGATCGAAGATTCTGTTAATAACCAAACCACTATTGGAGCATGGGTTGATCGGGATGGTAACCCGGGGATGTATTTGTGTGAATATATTGCATATCTAGGTATGTGGTATCAAAATATTCATAATACCACAGATGATCCATATCCTTGTCGTACAGCAGGCTTTATTCATGTTAATTCTGGAGTTGCTGTAGATGAAGCTATGAAGGCAACAAAAATTACAATTCGGGAGACAATAAAATACCTGTCCAGTACTAATATTCCACCAGATACTCCTACTATAAATGGTCTAGAAAATGGAAAAACAGGGGAAGAGTATAAATATAATTTTTCAACAAGAGATGCAGATATCGATAATGTCTATTATTTTATTGATTGGGGTGATGCGAACACGACAGAATGGCTTGGACCATATAACTCAGGTGAAGAAATAACAGCAAAACATATCTGGAATGAAAAAGGAACTTATATCATTAAAGCTAAAGCCAAAGATGTTCTAAATGCAGAGAGTGACTGGGCTACTTTAACAGTAAGTATGCCTTGTAATAAAATAATTAACACACCATTTATGCAGTTCTTACAAAACTTCATACAGAGTCATCCAAGTCTCTTCCCAATACTACAAAAAATAATTCAACGTTTAGGACTACAAGGATGATTGTTCGTCCAAAACCTCTCCTTTTTTTTCTTTAAAAATCTCAGGGTTATAGTAACGTTGAAATGAAATCAGTCTCCTGATCTTTTGTTACATTTGTAACAGATATTTTGTTACAAAACATTTATATTTATCACTATATTATAAATATTATAATCTGTTGATATTCGGGGAGGATAAAAAAACGGATAAGAAATTGTCTCATTTACTCGCATTTTTTCTCTGTGGTATTTTACTCACGGTGCTATTTACTGGATGTATTAATGAGGAACAAAAATCAGAGGAATCTACAGAAGCATTTCCACCAGAAGTTACATTGGACCAGCCTTCTGTTCTTCCGAATTGGACAGATGGAAAATACCATGATTACTCTGGCACAACGAAAATGCTGAATGGTTTTAATGAGAAATACCCTGATTTAATCAATGTATTTTCCATTGGTAAGAGTGTTCTTGGAAAGGATATCTGGTGTATCAAGTTAACCAATGAGAAGAACGATACGATAAAATCATCTTGTCTTATTGATGGTTGTATCCACGGAGCAGAATGGGAAGGAGGAGAAGCGTGTTTATATCTTGCTGAATATCTTCTCATAAACTTTGATGCTAATGAGACAATCACTCATATTCTCAATTCATCTGAAGTGAACATTATTCCTTTAGTAAATCCTGATGGAAGACAGGCTGATTCCCGATATAATGACAATGGTATAGATTTAAATCGTAATTTTAACATTGATTTCGGTAGAATAAGAGGATATAGTATACCCTTAGGAAAGTTATTTGGTCGTATAAAAATCTCTTACATAGAGTTCCCACTTTTGCATAAATTGTTCCCAAGTTTTCCATTATGGGTGACAAATTGTGGTCGCCGTCCTTTTTCAGAACCTGAAACCCAATCCATTAGGGATTTTATGAAAGAACTTGAGAATAATGATTTTTCTTTTTATTTTGACTGTCATACGGCAGGTCTTATCTTTGGTGGTCCCTGGAGTGCATTTAAACCACCATTTGAGATGTCAACACAGGAACAATATATCTATAATTATGCAATAGAATGGGTTGTGAGGAATACAGAATATGAAAATGCAGGTGTTAGTTATAAGGGCGTTAGTTATAAGATGAGTGGTTCAGAAGAAGATTGGTGTTTCAAAGAATTTCGCATTCCATCATTTGGGATTGAAATTTTACCTGCCAATGATGACCCTGGTGAAGGTGGGGGTAAACATAATAATCTTGTTCATTGGATGAAGACTACATTACCAGTTTTCATGTATCTCCTTGTCAACATTGATAATCTTCACAACTGGGAAACACCTGATATTCAACCACCATTACCTGAAGGTGTGCCACCAGAGCCTTTACAGTAATTTTTTGAGTTTTGAGTATACAGAAGAAGACCTTGTCATTTTCGCATATTTATAGGAATTATGTAACAAATAATCATTGGCAGCATGGATGTCAAGGTAATCTTTTGTTACTATTGTTGCGAATATAAAAATGTGATGTATTTATAAACCCTCCATGTTATATTAATGCGTATCTTTGAGAGGATAAATACATGAAAAGGAAGGGAGGCTGGCAGAATTTCTTTTTCTTCATATTATCCCCATATTATGACGGAACTGCCACTACCCCTCTCAAAACAATCAAAAAAAAATGTATTAATAGCAAAAGGGAGAAAGAAAAATGAAAAAGAAAATTATAGGAATTTTTGTGTGTATGCTGATGATTGCAGGGGGAATATCTGTAAACGCAATTTCAATTAATTCGAATGATAATACAGACCCTTATAGTTGCTTTGACGACCCACCAGCATCTTTTGATTTACGAAATGTAAACGGCAAAAATTATGTAACGTCTGTAAAAGCTCAAAATGGTGGAACCTGTTGGACTCATGGAACAATGGCTTCAATTGAAAGTAACCTCCTAATGACTAATAATTGGATATTAGCAGGAGAAAGTGGGGAACCAAATCTCGCTGAATATCACCTTGATTGGTGGAATGGATTTAATCAATATAATAATGATGATTTAGACCCACCAACGGGGAAAGGGTTAGTTGTTCATTTTGGAGGAGATTATCTGGTTGCATCAGCGTATTTAACTCGTGGTGAAGGAGCTTTTCGAGACTGCGATGCTCAATCCTATGGGTCTCCATCATTGAGATATAATGAGAAAAGTCTTCGCTACAATCGGTACTATGTACGAGATATAGAATGGCTCTCGGTCGGGAGTGATCTGAGCAACATTGATACCATTAAAAATATAATTATGGAGCACGGTGCGATTGGGACATGTATGAGTTATAGTACCGGTTTCACAGATGAAGAAACCTTCACTCACTATCAATCACCTGATACCACTGCAGCACCAAATCATGCAATCGCTATTATTGGCTGGGATGATAGCAAGGTCACACAGGCACCGCAACCAGGAGCATGGTTATGTAAAAATAGTTGGGGTACTGCTTGGGGATTTGATGGGTATTTCTGGATATCCTATTATGATAAATATTGCGGTCGTGAACCACAGATGGGGGCAGTGTCCTTTCAGCATATTGAACCGATGAGATACGACAAGGTGTACTACTATGATTACCATGGATGGCGAGATACAATGACTGACTGTACAGAAGCATTTAACGCTTTTACTATTGAGAGCGACGAATATTTACACGCAGTGAACTTTGTTACTGCAACTAATGATGTTGAATACATTGTTAAGATTTATCAGGGTTTTGAGAATGGCGAATTGGCAGAGGAACTCACCTCAACAGCAGGAACAATAGAATTTAAGGGAGTTCACACCATCTCCTTAGATACGCCTATTGAACTCACGCAAGGTGATGTGATATATATTTACGTATCTCTCTCCAAGGGTGGGCAGGCGTTCGACCGTACCTCCGAGGTTCCTGTATTACTTGGTGCGAGTTATACAGGGACAATTGTCAATTCCACCTCACATCCAGGGGAGAGCTATTATCGTGATCCATCAGGAAGATGGATTGATTTATATAATTTTAACAACACCGCGAATTTCTGTATCAAAGGCTTAACGTGTACACAACAACCAAAAGAGCCGTACACTCCCACATTACCATTAGGACCAACTGACGGTAATGTAAATATGGAGTATAGCTTTACTACGAGCAGTACTGATCTTGATGCATATCAATTATTCTATAAGTGGGATTGGGGTGATGGAAGCATCAGTGATTGGATTGGTCCTTATCCTTCAGGAGAAATGGTCCAAGCGTCTCATTCATGGAGTGAGAAAGGTATTTATCCGATAAAAGTGAAGACCAAAAATACCTTTGATCTTGAAAGTGGATGGTCAGATTCCCTCATTATCGGCATTCCTAAAAAGAACGATGGAATTGATCAGAAACAGACTGATCCCGGGGCGTATTATGGTTATGCAGGAATGAGTGGTGCCCAGCTTGCTCAGTCATTCATCCCAACGAAGGATACCTTGACGCAGGTGTCACTCTATTTGTTTAAAATAGGCTCGCCATATGAATTGAAGATATCTGTGCGAGATAATTTGTCTGGGTGGGATTTAACCTCTGGATCTATTATGGGGGATGAAATTACTGGGGAGAATAAAGCGAATTGGTATACTTTTGATTTTTCAGAAATTGAGGTAATTCCAGGGGAAACGTATTACATCATTTGGGAACAGTCTGGAGGGGATCAAGCTAATGTCATTTATTGGGTGATGGGTGAAAATAATGTCTATCCAAATGGTTGTGCTTGGATAAACATTAAAACATGGAAGGAATTATATATTATGGATCATCCTGATCCTGATTTTTGTTTTAAGACTTATTTCGCAAAACCTAAAAATACTATGTCGAACCTATTTATTAACTTCTTAGAACAAAATCAGAATATATTCCCGATATTACGACAGCTATTGGGGTACTAAGAATCCCCCATCTTTTTCTATTTTTATCTTTTCCAAACATTTATATTGAACGACAAGATATTAAATTCTAGATAACCCATTTTTCATGAGAGGACAAGGAAAAAATGAGAAATAAACTCATAGGAATTTTTGTGTGTCTGCTGATGATTGTCGCTGTTGTTCTACCAGCAGCAGGAACTATAAACGAAAAAGTAACCAGGGAAAACAAAGTTTTTGAGAATCAAACTAATATGGAGTTTGCCCCGGGGGAGTTTATTGTTAAGCTGAAAAAAGATTCAACATTCTCAAGGTCCCCACTCGCAACTTTGAATGAAAAATACCAGGTGTATGCTCTTGAGACGGTCTTCAAAAACTCTGAGAATACAATATTGAATAATATTTACATACTTAGTGTTCCAGAAAATGCTGATATACTGTCTATTATAGATGATTACTCGTCCTGTCCAACTGTTGAGTATGCAGAGCCAAATCGCATTTTTTATGTATCTGGTATTCCAAATGATGAAAACTTTAGTAAACAATGGGCTCTCCAAAATACCGGTCAGAATGGTGGTACTCCCGATGTTGACATCGACGTTCCAGAAGCCTGGGATATTAAAACAGGTAGTTCTGATGTGATTATTGCTGTTATTGATACTGGCGTAGATTATACACATCCTGATCTTGCCGATAATATTTGGATTAATATTGATGAAATACCTGGTAATGGTATCGATGATGACGGGAATGGCTTTGTTGATGATGTTCGTGGTTGGGATTTTGCTTATAATGATAATGATCCACTGGATGATAATGGTCATGGAACCCATTGTTCAGGAATTGCATCTGCTGTTACCAATAACAATGTTGGTGTTGCTGGTGTATGTTGGAACTGTAAAATTATGTCTATTAAAGGCCTTGATAAAAAGGGATTAGGATGGGTCTATGATTTAGCTAACGCAATAATTTATGCGACTGATAATGGAGCTGATGTCATTAGTATGAGTTTTGGTAATTACAATTCTACTAATATTACTCATGATGCAGTAGATTATGCACACTCAAAGGGTGTTGTACTTGTTGCAGCAGCAGGAAACATCATTCTTAATATGAGTAGAAAACACTATCCTGCAGCATTTGATAATGTGATTGCGGTTGCGTCAACTGATAAAAATGATCATAGGGCGAGCACTTCTAATTTTGGGGATTGGGTTGATATCGCAGCACCAGGAAGGGAAATATATTCCACAATGCCGACATACAGTGTTGAAATGAATTCTGATCCATTTTTTCTTAGTAAGAATTATGATTATTGTGATGGCACATCAATGGCGTGCCCCATGGTCGCTGGTTTAGCTGCTCTATTATTATCATATAATCCAAATCTTACTCCAGATGAGGTAAGAAATATTATCCATGATAGTGCTGATTGGATTAACACTGACAAATATATAGGAAATGGAAGAATAAATGCATATAAGGCGTTGTTACTAGCATCAGGTGTTACTATCCCCCCAAATAAACCGATTACACCATCAGGACAAATAAAAGGTTCACTAGATGTCGAATATACCTATACCAGCAACGCGACTGACCTTAATGGAGATCAGGTGTACTATCTGTGGAATTGGGGTGATAGTACCAACAGTGGATGGCTTGGACCATATAACTCTGGAGTAACATGTGAAGCGAAACACATCTGGAATGTAAAAGGTAATTACAATATCAAAGTGAAAGCAAAAGACATCTATAATATTGAGAGCAGCTGGTCAGATCCCTTGCCTATAACAATGCCGTACTCCTATAACCCAATACTACAGTTTTTGGAGTTGTTGTTCGAGCGATTTCCGAATGCGTTCCCATTACTACGACACCTGATGGGATATTAAGAAATCCCTATCTTTTTTATTTT
>CAYGVY010000019.1:0-12074 GCA_964353435.1 uncultured Thermoplasmatales archaeon
ACATTTTCTCAAAATGATTTTTCGTTCAACACCCTAAAGGGATATGATACACTATACTTGAACGACGGTGGATATACTACTGAGGTAGGAAAACCGATGGTGCCGGTGAAAAATATACGGATAGCACTTCCAGCAGATATCAAAGCAACTAACATTCGAATCCTTGATATGAAGGAACAAACCCTTGATGGTGCCTTCATTATTTATCCTACGCAACCTGCACAACAAATTGGTAAGTCTGGAAGTGAAATTCCATTTATTCATCCAGATGCTCAGACCTATCAATCGAGTCAGACCTATCCACTACAACATGTTGAATTAACAGGGCAAAGTGATTTGGCAGGTCAAAGCATCGCTCATATCGCTATTTATCCAATTCACTATATTCCTCTTCAAAAGAAAGTAACTCTTGTTACCTCAATTACCTTTTCTCTCGAAGGAATTGGTGGGAACATCTGTGGTGATTATCTTCCGATATATTTATCAGACAGCGGACGAGAAATGTATCAACAAATGATTCAAAACATGGTGATTAACCCAGAAAATGTAGAACTTCATTCTTCCCCAAATCTTCAACCTGCAGGCGTTATTCCCGGTGATTACGACTATGTGATTATCACACAGGATAGTTGGATCAGTGAATTCCAACCACTCGCTGACTGGAAAACTCGGAAAGGAATCCCTGCTAATATCGTGACGACAACATGGATCTACAACAACGGAGGGTACAGCGGATCTGATGTTAATAAAATCCGAGCATTTGTACAGGACGTCTATACGAACTGGGGCACCACGTTTGTTCTTCTGGGAGGTGATGTCAATGTTGTCCCTTGTCATTATAAAACGTTTTCTTCAGTTGATCTGGACCCAGTCCCCAACGATGCATACTACGCAGATTTTGATGCCGATTATGTCTGCGAAGTCAATGTTGGTCGTGCTTCAGTTACCGGCTCAGGGATGCGTACTGGTCAGATAGGGAATTTTATAAACAAGATTTTTACCTATGAAAAAAACCCACCATTAACCGACTATGCAAAAAAAGGGGTATTCTTTGGTTTTGACCTTGATAGCAGTACCCACGCCGAACAATGTAAGACTAACATTAAAAATTCCTACATCCCAACAAGTTGGGCGATGACGACGGTATATGATAGCCAAGGTGGAAACCATAAAACAAATGTCATTGCTGCTATCAATGCAGGGCAGAATCTGCTCAACCATGCTGATCATTCCAACTCAGATTACATGGGGACAGGAAGTAATAACCATGGCTGGGGGTTAGGGAATTCTGACATGGACGCTCTCAACAATGGAAACAAACAGGGCATTTTCTATTCAATGGGCTGTGATCCTACTGCATATGATGAATCAAATTGTATCGCTGAGCATTTTGTAAGAGATAGCAACGGAGGCGGGGTCGCTTTCATTGGAAATTCACGATATGGCTGGTATTATGGAGGTTCATACGATACTCTCTCGATGGGGTATGATGTCCACTTCTTCAAATCGATTTTTGATGAAAATTTCTATAAACTTGGAGCCGCTTTTTCTGACCATAAAAATGACGGGGTAGAGAATAGCGCTGTATCCAAATATTGTTTCACAGAACTCACTTTGCTTGGTGATCCTGAACTTCCCATTTGGAAAGAGAACCCAATTAGTATGACCATGACACATCCAAATCAATTACCAGTTGGTTCTTCTTCTTTTACAGTCTCAGTGAGTTCTGGTAGTAACCCAGTCAGTCAGGCCTATGTGTGCCTGTGGAAAGGTACCGATGTATACGTGACTGGAACCACGAATAGTGCAGGTAAGATTACATTTAATCTATCACCGACTTCACCAGGAACCATGTATGTTACGGTAACAAAACAGAACTATCTCCCCTATGAAAGTTCAGCAATCGTCGTAGGAGGCGATAATAATCCACCGCAAAAACCGGCTATACCAAATGGACCAGTAAATGGAGGAATAAATATTGAATATACGTACACAACCAGCACAACAGATCCTGATCAGGACCAAGTCTGGTACCAGTGGAAATTTGGATCGTATACAACCAATTGGTTTGGTCCGTACACATCTGGTGCACAAGCACAAACACAGTTTATATGGACAATTCTAGGGACATATGAAGTGAAAGTGAAAGCAAAAGATCAAAAAGGGTATGAGAGTGAATGGTCCTCTCCTCTTCTTGTAACCATCACAGATCTAAAACCGCTTCTTACTATCGGGACGATCAACGGCGGGTTGCTTGCAGTCACAACTGATATTAAGAATATCGGTGAAGCGGACGCAACAAATATTGTCTGGAAGATTACTGTTGACGGTGATTTCATACACTCAGGACAAACAATGTTAGGAACAATGGCATCTCTTGGCGTGAGCAATACAGCAAATATCGAGAGCGCACCAGTTCTTGGTTTTGGTAACGTCATAATCACGGTAAAAGTAAGTGCAGATGGTGTTCCAGAAGTAATAAAAACAGTAAATGGTTTCGTCTTCTTTATCTTCGTTATTGTGTGAGAAGCAGAACCTCTTCTCTTTTTTCTTTTTCCTAAAAACCAATAAGCTCCTCGTAGGTTCGTAGTTAACTTTTAATAACATTATTAGTTTCACGGTGGCGGAGAGGCATTGTATGGAACAAAAACTCTATGGATATCGTTGGGCAGTCGTAGGTATTTTTTGGTTCGTGATCTTCGCATATGGGGCAAACTGGTTTGCGTTATCTCCGATGCTAAAAACCTTTGAAGGATCGTTTTCTATCCCCAGCTGGCAATCACACCTGTTATTATCACTCATTGGGATGTTTGTTATTTTCTTCGCATGGCCAGCAGGCACACTCATTGATAGAAAAGGACCAAAGATTTCAATATCCATAGGGGCTCTATTCATGGCAATAGGATTTGGTCTTCGACCATGGATGTTAGATAGCTTCCTTAAATTACTTCTCAGCAGTGTCATCGCAGGGATAGGTCTTGCGTGGATCCTTGTGGCAATGGCGCCACAGATGCTTCGGTGGTTCCCTCATAAACATGCCTCATTACCAGTTGGAATTGCTGCTTCAGGTTTATTCATTGGATTTGGAACAGGTTCGTTACTAATGCCCCTTATACCAAATCCTGCAGATGCACTCCCGGGGTACAATGGTTTTCTGATATTTGGTATTCTTGCAGTTATTGCTTTTTTCCTGTGGCTGATGATTGCCAAAGACCATCCTGCGATCCCGCCAGAAGAACGCATTAAGATAGAAAAAATGAGGTTCGCTGAAGGAATGAAAAACGTTTTCCGATCAAAAAATGCGTTCGTGTACCCCTTAATAGGGTTTTTCATTGTTGGGATAACCTTGGTTATTTCTGCGTTTCTCCACCAGCTCTACCCAGGGCAGAACGGTGGGTACGTCGCAGGGTTGTTATTGTACGGATGTGCAATTGGTGCGTTTTTTGCTCCGTTTCTCGCAAAAAAAGTTGGGTTAAAAAAAGTAACGCTTGCTGTTGTTATTGGTGCTGTGATATTCTGGATTATTTTATTTCTATTAAATTACAGTTATCATGTAAGTTGGATGCTTATGATTCCAGTGGCGTTTCTCTTCGGGGTATGTTTCCAGGCATCTTGGCCACTCGCATTGTACAGTCAAGAGACAGAAGAAGGTGTTACTGATTCCAATGTTGGTATTGCAGCAAGTCTGTATGTTTCCATCAGTAACATTGGTGCCGCGGTTCTGCCGGTTATCTTCCCACTCTTGTTTAAAGATGTTCTGCAGAATTTCATCGCGATTCTCATCGGGTTAATAATCTGTGTTCTGCTCTGGGGTGTTGTAAAAAGAAAATAAAAGGGTTTTTATCGTTCAATAACCCTCTTTGCTTTTCCTGTGCTCCGAGGAATCGTCTTTGGCGGGATTGCTTTAACCGGGACATGTAAATTGAGAATCCGGTAGATCTCGTTTTCCGCTCTTTTTTCAAAATCATCAAGATGACCTTCTTTATATCGGTCCTCAGATGGTTCAACATCAACAGAAAGAGAATAGATATCCCCTTGCTTGGTTTTGACAATTTGATAGTTATCACTGACACCAGAGACTTGCATTAAAGCAGCTTCGATCTGCGATGGAAAAACAATCACCCCTTTGACCTTCATCATATCGTCGCTTCTCCCTTTGATCCTCGATTGAATAGGCAACGTTCGTCCACAGTCACACGTCTCCTCGCTAATTGATGCAAGATCCTTTGTTCGGAATCGAATCGCGGGAAACGCCTCCTTCGTCAAGGTCGTAAACACCAGTTCCCCTTCTTCCCCAAATTCGAGCGTCTCCCCGGTGTTGGGATCAATCAACTCAGGATAGAAATGATCAGCGTTGATATGCAATTTTTTATATTCACATTCAGAGACCACGCCAGGACCAATAAGTTCTGTCAACCCATAATGCTCATGGGCAACAATACCCCAACGTTTCTCTATATTTTTCCGCATTTCTTCACTCCACCCCTCAGCACCAAACACGCCTAGACGCAGCTTGAAATCCTTAGCAGGGTTGAATCCTTTCTCCTCAGCAACCTCTGCAATATGCAAGGAATACGACGGTGTACACGCCAGTGTGGTACTACCGAAGTCCTTCATGATATCGATTTGTCGTTCTGTGTTACCTGACCCTATCGTGATTACCATTGCACCAATCTTCTGCGCGCCTTTTTCAAATCCATGGGCTCCGGTGAATAAACCGTATCCATAGGCATTCTGCATAATGTCATGTTTTCGAAGACCATTTGCATATAAGGATCGTGCCATCATTTCTCCCCAGAGTTCAACATCGTTTTTTGTATATGGTCCCACGACTGGTTTTCCAGTTGTTCCAGAAGAAGCATGAACCTCAACGATATTATCAAGAGGAGTACATACCAGTCCAAAAGGATAATATGCACGTAAATCCTGCTTTGTTAAAAAAGGAAGTTTTTCAATATCTTTTAATGTTTTTATTGACTCCGATTTAACCTTCGCGTCTAAAATTTTCTTATGATAAAATTGATTTGTAGTATAGACGTATTTTACTAATTTTTGTAATCGTTTACATTGTAGTTCTTTTAATTCACGCAACGGCATGGTTTCGGCTTTACGGTCCCAGAATTCCTGTGTCATAAAAAACACTCCAATTTTGTTAGCGTGAATATTTTTTAGCTCTATAAGAGTTTCTGAACGAAAAATAAAGAAAGATATAAATTAAGATACATGTTTTACTAACCTCAAAGAAAGTAAATTCGATGAAGTATTTGGAGGAGGTACCCATGAATTTAATCCTTGGTATGGACATAGGCGTATTTATCGCGTGGATTGGAACGTTATTAGCCACCGTTCTCTGTATCTTGTATGGGCTGTATTATCAATTTTTCAAGAAATCAGATGAAAAACAACGGGAAGCAAAACCAAAAGAACAAGATAAAACACAAGAGGAGGATCTGTAATGGATATTTTGTTCTTTGTCATTTCCATGGTGCTTTTCGCTTCCGTATTTATCTTTCTTGGCTATCTTGGATATAAGAAAACAAAAACAGTGGAAGACTATTTTGTCGCAGGCAGAAAAATGGGGGCTTTATTAATCGCATTTTCCTATGGCGCAACCTTCATTAGTGCTGTTGCGCTCATCGGATTTTCTGGGATCGCCTCCGTATACGGGCATTCGATCCTCTGGCTTGCGTTTCTTAACGTTTTCGTTGGTATCTTCATCGCTTTTGTCGTATACGGTCTTCGAACGCGAAAGATGGGGCTTTCATTGAATGCAATGACACTTCCAGAACTTCTGGGAAATCGATTTAACTCTGTAAAACTCCAACAAGCTTCAGGTTTGATAATCGGTATTTTCATGGTGGCGTACACATCTGCGGTTTTTCTTGCAATTGCTTCACTCTTTCAGGTGACTTTTGGGATCCCCTATTGGCTTTGTGTTGTTGTCTTTACTTTGGTCGTAGGCATTTACCTGATCGTAGGTGGTTTATATGCCGTCATGTGGACGCATGCGGTGCAAGCAATTGTGATGCTGGTCGGCATGATCATTCTCACGGTGGGCATCTATACGATGCTGGGTGGTATCGGCCCTGCGCACGAGGCTGCAGCAGGTCTCACCCCTGAAATGCTAAAAAGTATTGGAAGTCCTGCGGCTACCCAGGCACCTAATGGACTTACATCGATGCCACCAATATTATCACAACCGTTCATGATGGTGCTAACGCTGATCTTCGGTGTTGGTATTGGAGTGCTTGCACAACCGCAATTAATCACTCGATATCTCACTGCAAAAAATGAGAAAGCTCTCCGTCTTGCAGTTCCGTATGGCGGTATTTTTATCCTGCTTATGACGTTTACCGCGTTTAGTATTGGTCCTCTCTGTAACGTCCTCATGTATCAGAATAATATCATGTATCCAACCAAGGAAGTTGCAGGGGTAATGGTCGCAAACCCAGATGCAGTTATTCCGACGATTATCAATGAACTGTTCCCTTCATGGTTTATCCTGATTTTCCTGTTTGCTATCCTTGCAGCAGCAATGTCAACAGCAGCAGCACTTTTCCATACTGCTGGAGCTTCAATAGGGCGAGACGTGTATGAAAAATCAATGAAGAAAAAATTTTCTCCAGAAAAATCTATTTTTATTACTCGCATTGCCACGTTCGTGATTGTTATCGCCACACTTATCATCTCCCTCAATCCGTTGGATGTTGTCGCGTATATGACTGCATTCTTCTTTGGTCTTATGGCGTGTACCTTCCTTGCCCCATATACACTCATGCTCTACTGGAAAAAAACGAATAGGACAGGAGTCTGGGTCGGTATGCTCGGTGGATTTCTCTTCACCATAGCATGGTACATCCTCATTTATTTCAAAACCGCTCCCAAGATAATCGGTACACCTCTCGTCGGAAACTATATGATCAACATGCTCGACCCCATCTTCATAGGTCTTCCGCTCTCGTTTCTTTTAACAATCCTCTTCAGTATCATTATCAAGCAAGATAAAGATGAAGAAAGCATAATGAAAACAAGTTTTGAAAACATTTAAAGGCTGAAATATTAGTCCTCATTTGATGAGCGGATGGTCTCTATGAAGGTGCTTGTACTTGGTGCTGGAATGATGGGGCGTGCGATTGCGTACGATCTTAGTTTGTTTTCAGGATTTGAGAAGATCATCATTGGTGATAAGGACACACACACACGTAACTCAGCCAAAGAATTTCTCAAGGGAACAAACGTCGATGTGATACCTGTAAACGCTGATAAAACCAACGAGGTTAAGAAGCAGCTTCAAAAAGTTGATGTTGTTATATCTGCTCTCCCGTATCGGTTCAACTATAAGCTTGCAAAGATGGCAATACAAACGAAAACACATCTTGTTGACCTTGGTGGGAATAACACGATCGTTGAAAACGAACGAAGTCTCTTTTCAAAAGCAAAAAAGAGCGAGGTGACGATAATCCCGGATTCAGGGTTAGCACCAGGCCTTGTATCGATTATTACTCGAGATATCGTTGATCACATGGACACCGTCGACTCTGTTAAATTGCGTGTTGGAGGATTACCGCGCCATCCACAGCCTCCGTTGAATTATCAGATCGTGTTTTCCCCGTATGGTCTCATCAATGAATACGTAGAAGAAGCAATCATCCTTGATCATGGGAAGATCCTTGAGAAGAAATCAATGACAGAGGTGGAATCTCTTGAATTCCCGAAGCCGTTTGGAACGATGGAAGCGTTTCTTACCTCAGGCGGATGCTCGACGCTCCCGTTTACATACAAAGATATGATTAAATATCTTGATTATAAAACGATACGATACCCAGGTCATTGTGAGAAAATCAAAACGTTTCTTGATCTCGGGTTTGCTGATGAAACAAAGATCAACTTTGAGGGTCATGCCATTGCTCCTCGAGATGTTTTTGCATCACTGCTTACAAAAAATGTTCCTACAACAGGAGAAGATGTGGTGCTGTTGAAAGTTATCAGCCAGGGGACAAAGAATGGAAAGAAGAGGTCTCGGGAATACTTGATGATTGATTATTATGATACTAAACATGATATTACGGCAATGATGCGGACCACTGGATATCCTGTTGCTATTACCGTGCAGATGATCGAGAACGGTACGATCCAGGAGCGAGGTGTGTTTTGCCCAGAGGAAATTATTCCTCCTATGCCGTTTTTTACGGAACTGAAGAAACGAAATATCACTCTTTCAATTAGCGACCGAAGCGTTTAACCATGGAGAAAAAAGAGTTTTTAGGGGCAAAAGAGAGCGCATTGAAATCCCTGGAGGACGCTTGTGCAGAGCAGAAGGTGGATGAAGGAGTTCTTCAGATTCTTGAGTTGATTAATGGGATTGAAGGGTTCTACACTTCAAGTAGTTGTGCAGGACGGATTGTTCTCTTGGAGATCCCACAGATAGGGGATAAACGCGGTGCAACCTTCCTAGGGATCTGGCATCGAACCATAGAACCTAAAGAACTCAAGGCTGCCGCGACAAAGGCGACAAAAGGTCTTCTCTGGTTGCTTGCCCAAGCACCTATTCTGCATATCGGAGCACAGACGCTTGAGCTTGCAGACACGATGGTGAAAACTGCAATATCCTGCGGATTCAAAAACTCAGCAGTGAAATCAACAGGGAAAAAAATCAGGATAGAAATTTGTAGTACTGAGCGTCTTGACGCGCCCATCGGCAGGGACGGCTGCCTGTTTTGTGAGGATGAACATCTGTCTTTATTGGTTGAAATCTCTAACGAAGTCATCGAACGGTCAGGCAAAAAAATGGCTCGATTTGCGAAAAAAGTAGAAAATTCGACGATTTTCATGAAAACTAACGTACGTAGAAAGCTTAAATTGATGTCCTTATAATAGAGAAGGTATCTTGTCCTCTTTGTTTCCATGTTGCTATCGTGGTCATTATTGTTTCTACTATCTCGATTCCTTTTGTTTTCCTTAGAGTTCCTATGATTTTTATAAGTACTACAAATTTTCTGAATGCTCTTTCTGTTCTGTTGTTTATCGCGTCAATAAACTGGTAAAGAATTCTGGTAAACCAATGATTGAGACCTCGGCATTTATGAATGATAAAGAATTCTGAAGTAGGATACGCAGGGAATGCGGAAATCGTTGAATGATTTAGCCTACGGCAGGATTACCTAACGTTTGGATATCCGTCAGCGATGTTAGATCCTATACCTAGCGACATTTACAGCTCACATTGGATTATCTCTCATTGGATTGACAAACGCGTCATTTATTTGAGGAGAAACAGTGTTATTAACTCACTCTAACGTCGGATAGTAAAAAAGCATCTCCCCTTACGAAGAGGAGAAAAAAAGCGCTAGAGTTCATCAAACGTTTTAGCAACTTCTTGGGCAACCTCAAGGCTGGTGTTTGATCCGCCGACATCATATGTTTTGATTTTACCTTCTTTGATCACCTGTGCGATTGCGTTCTCCAATTTTTTCGCAGGTTTCTTCTCACCAAGCCAATCCAACATCAGTGTCACGGTGAGGAGCATTGCCATGGGGTTGACTTTGTACATCCCTGCATATTTCGGTGCAGATCCATGGGTCGGTTCAAAAACCGCGTAAGTATCCCCTATGTTCCCACTTGAAGCAAAACCAAGACCACCAACCAACTGCGCTGCTAGGTCAGAGATAATATCGCCAAACATGTTTGATGAGACTAAGACGTCGTAGTCCTGTGGGTTTTTCACCAGCCACATACACATTGCGTCTACATTGGTTTCCTGATATTTTATTTCCGGGTATTCTTGTGCGATTTTCCGTGCTTCCTCAATCATCATACCGCTGGTTTCTCGGATCACATTGGGTTTTTCAATGAGGGTGACGGATTTTCGTTTGTGCTCTTTTGCATACTCAAATGCCTGTCGTACAATGCTTTGGCAGGCCTTCTTTGTAAAAATCCTACAGGACACCGCGATTTCATCTAAGGGAATCTGTGCGAATCGTTTCATTTTCTTATGGGTCATGAGCGCATCAAAGACTTGCTTTGGCAATGGTCGAAACTCCACGCCAGCATATAAATCCTCAGTGTTTTCTCGGAATACAACAAGATCAATATCGTCTCGATAGTTCAACGGGTTCCCTGGGTATGCTTTGCAGGGTCTGATGTTGGTATGAAGGTTAAATTCTTGACGCAGCCGCACGATCGCACTTGTATATACAAGGCCTTTGTTACGTAACTCAGATGAAAGCTCTTTTTGTGCATCGTCGTTAGGCTTTGAGGTGATAGCGCCAAAAAGACAGCAGTCAGTTTCTTTCAATAAAGACAATGTTCGGTCAGGTAGCGCGTTTCCTTCTTTTTTCCAGAACTCCCAGCCGATATCCCCCATGGTGTATTCGGCATTAAGGTCGATTGTATCAAGAACAATTTTTGCTGCGTCCATGACGTCTTTTCCAACGCCATCTCCAGGAAGTACGGCAATATGATATTTTGACATGAAGGACTGTAATCCTACCATATTTTTAAAGCTTTTTTACACAAAGAAATCTCGATAACCATCCGAATAAAAGTTATTTCCGTAGTTCACCAAGGGTCGTGACCCGTTCGGCAAACGCGTTATGCTTATGGATTGATTCTTCACTTTCACTACGTGCAATCACCAGAACCTCATCAGGCAAGTCCTTGTATCGTTTCAACACCGCACTGAGTATATCACGAACCACGTCTTCTACGAACTTTGGTTTCGCATGCGCCCGAAGCACGAGCTCGGCTTCTTCTTTTCGTTTTAAAATACTGTAGGTCGGGCTGCTGAATGATTTCTCAACGATATCTATCAGATCATCAGCATCAACAACCTCTGTGCCTCGCGGTACCTCAATTATCAACGTTCCAATATTTCGTTGATTATGTGTTGGAGCTGAGCAGTTTTTATCGCGAGCATCAAGCTTTCGGACAACTTCCATAGCGCAGGGGCATGCGGTCATCCCAATGGCCTTGACGCCAATAAGTTTTTTAAGCTCCCCATTGCTTTTTGCTCGTGCCTCTGCCACTAATTTATATGGCTCTGACCCTTTTTGACCAGAGGGATATATAACATCTAAAAAATAATCCGCCTCTGCTTTGACCTCAGAAAATGTTGCGTACTCGTGTTTTTTAAGAAGCAGTTCCGCGGTCTCCGCACAAAATGATTCTAAATCAGATACTGGTGCTTTAAGAGTCTGATCGATGATTTCAGATACCAGTTCAAGGTTTCGAGACATGTGACTGCCCTTCTGAGACGCAGGCAAGTCCACAAACAGATCCATTGTCACCGTAAGAGGAAGCACGGATTTTTTATTTGGTCGTTTTATGTGAACAAGTTTTTTCACACCAGTGACACCTACTCGTGTGAGCTTGAAATGGGAGGGTGCAAGTCTTGATTGTACATCAGGCAAATCAATGGATTTAATCGAGGTCACCGACAGCGAAATAGCCTTATATCTCAAAAACGTTCGCTTTATACTCAGATTTGTGCAAAAAAAAGATGCGAGACATTTCTTCTTATACCACAGGATTTTTCATAATGCTCAAATGGTACCTTTTCATTACGTACTATGAAGGGAATAGAGGGGTAAATACTTACGGAAGTTAGAATAACTCAGAGAGGGGCCATTGGAATCGGTGCTATGATTGTTTTCATTGCCATGGTACTTATTGCTGGAATCGCTGCGTACGTGATATTGTCAACAGGATCACAGTTGGAGATAAAATCGGGTGCAACAGGAACACAAACCATTAAAGAAGTCTCGACAGGACTTAAAATTTCTACAATTGAGGGGCATAATACCTCAGGCTTGATCGATAAAATTGTTATTATTATCACTCCTCAAGCTGGTTCCCCAGATATTGATCTGGATGGTACACTGATAGAACTTTCCAATACCCAGCAAAATATGTCTTGACGTATTCATCAACCTATTGGGTGAACGGGAAATCAGGGTTGGAAGACCTTTTTGATGCAGATGCGTTTTCTTCTGTTTCCTCAGAGTTCGGGATTATTGTTTTGAAAGATGACGACAGTTCATGTAATCAAAATACGCCGGTGATCAATCGAGGAGATA
>CAYGVY010000020.1:0-12044 GCA_964353435.1 uncultured Thermoplasmatales archaeon
AAAAAAACCTAAACAAGAACTAGTGACAACAAAAGATAATTCCTTACTTTTTTGTTGCCACGACAACCTTCACCGGTAATCCCCACAGAGACAGATCTGCGACATCTGCCGGTTGAAAATCAGCGGCAAAAACTGTTTCTTCAACGAAAATTGGTCGGCAATCAACCAACCGAGGAAACCATCGATGCGCCAATTCATATATCCTAATCATCACTTTAGCATCCTGTTTTTTTGATAATGAAACCACTCCCATTCGTCCATTGTTTCGAAGAACTCGATGACACTCGGATAACAGTATTGGGATATCTGGGGTATCAAAAAGCTCGAGGGTAAAATTCATTATTACCACATCAACAACATTGTCATCAAATGGAAGATGTATCGCATCACCACATCGAAGACTGACACGATCTTTAAACCCCGCGTTTTTCACATTCTCTTGCGCAATCTCACACATGGCCTCTGAGATATCAATTCCGTAAACCCTCCCAGGGTGACCGACTAATTCGGCCAAGTTCAGAAGACACGATCCCGTTCCAAAACCAATCTCGAGCACCTGTTCTCCTTCTTGAACACGAAGCTTTTGTACACACACCTTCCAGCAATTCTTCTCAGACGTCCCTACCAGAAGACCATACCATCGACTTATCTGATTGTAAAACGCTTTTGCTTCCTCCCGTGTTCGAGTTACCCTGCTGATTTCCATCGAATCAACCTAGGCCCATTATTTCTGGTCATTATGCTTATCATCAATAATCCGATGCGAGGTCGTAATCGAAACTGACGGCTTCAACATCGCGGACACAGAACAGTATTTCTCCTGCGAAAGCTCAATGGCACGCTTTAGGTGCACCAGATTCAACCCCGTACCAAAGAACATGAACTCCAGATGGATTTTCGTAAAAACCTTTGGGTGCGTCTCAGACCGTTCCGCATCAATATGAATCTCAAAGCCTGTCAATCGAACTTTTTTCTTTTCTAAAATCGACACGACATCGCATCCGGTACAACTCCCCAACGCAAGCAATACAAGCTCCATCGGATGCGTAGCTGCATCATATCCTGCAAACTCTTTTTTGCTGTCAACCGGCACCCAATGGTTACTCTCCGCTTTTCCGATAAAAGAACAGCCTTCTATCTGTTTCACCACTGCCTTCATGGATCTTCCACTCCTCTCTTGTATTAACTACTAATGTATAAATCATGTCTCTATAAAAATGAAATCAATCCCTTGTTTTATCCGGAGCATTTCATATTTCTTTAAGAATGGCGTAGAGCGAGACATCAAACAGATGAAACCTCGTGTTCACTGAAAAGCCTTGGTTGTTTCTGGATTCCATACATTTAAATAAATAAATTATTATGTTTTATAATTGATGAAAATAAGTGCTTCTAAAAAATCAATGGATCTACTTTCATTTTTCCTTTGTTTTTCTCTTCCCTTTCTTCCACCTGCTCTAGGATCGCTGTCCTCTCATGATATCACCGCAAAACAAATGTCTGCAGTCATACACATATCACCTGATCTTCCCCAGATGTTTGTGCAGGTCAACGAATCACGATTACGATGCTATGTTCAAATTATCCAAGAGTTCGGTCCACATCCTACAGGATCGCCAGCACTTGATGCCCTCGGTGACTATCTCAATAGTGAATTCACTGCAATGAATATCTCCGTGAAATATGACCCGTGGCATGAGAAACAAAAGTCTGGGAAAAACATCGTGGCAACATTACCAGGAATTCATTCAGCTACCACAACAATTCTCATCTGTGCGCATTATGACAGCCTTGCTATTTCACCAGGCGCAGAAGATGATGGCTCTGGAGTTGCCGCTGTTCTGATGATCGCCGATATCATGCAGAAGTACTCCTTTAACACGACTGTAAAATTCGTCTTGTTTTCAGGAGAAGAACAGGGACTTCTTGGAAGCCGAAGCTATGCAAAAAATGCGTCAGACACCAACGATAACATTATCGGTGTCCTTGCTCTTGACAAAATCGGTTACGCGGTTACCAACGAAGAAGGAAACAGTCTCCAGCATCATGCGAACCCTGCATCAGCATGGATGGTGAATATCAGCAGATCTGTCGCATACCGATATCCCAATGAAATTGAACTTACCGTCCTTTCTCTTCCCGAGGATTCAGAAAGCGACCATTTTTCTTTTGTTGAACAGGGATATGCAGGAAGTGATTTTGTAAGAAATGCAACCAACCCGTACTATCATACTTCGGAAGATATCGCTGATCACATGAATTTTTCCTATCTGACCAAAGTCTGTAAACTAGCCCTAGGAACCATTGCTTCGATGGCTTGTTTATGTCCCAAGCTTAACAATCATGATCTCAAAATAATGATGCAAGGATCACGGTTGTCAAAACCTGCGCAATTCTCTGTTTTTGTGGAAAATACCAATGGCACTGCGGATACCGCGAATGTCACCATCGCTGTTACGATGAAGCATCTCCTTAGAAAAGGATATGTTCAAACCATCAAACAAGGGATTACTACTCCCTGCAACTGGAGTGTTACTAAAGAAATCAAACATTCATGGGAATTCGATGTCGCGGGTCGAAGTTTTTCCCGAGGATTTTTCAAACTCGAAGTAATAATTTCAGGCAGAGCAGATGATCTCTATCTCTATATCACCCGACAAACCTACGGGGTCATACTCAGTCCATTTCGAGTATTGATGATTCCTGGCTTATAGCATTATTTTCTTTTACAAATGCGTATAATGGGAAGTAAATTGCTGATGAGGATTTGGGAGGAAAGAATAAAAGATACGCTCATCAGCAATTATACCTCTCTACATTAACAATTGTTAATACCCTATATAAATGTTTCGATTCCAGGAGAAAACTCACATGAGACGAACAGACAAAGAAATAACCAACAGGAGAGAAATCGATACGATCCTCTCCAAAGCAACCATATGCAGAATCGGGCTCGTTGGCAACAACGTTGCCTATATTGTCCCTCTCAATTTCGGTTATAAAAACAACTGTCTTTATTTCCATTCAGCACCCATCGGGAAAAAAATCGAGTTAATTACAAAGAACAACATAGTCTGTTTTGAGGTCGATATCGACCATGAAATCATTGATTCCGGAATCCTATGTGAATGGTCATCGAAATATGCAAGTGTCATCGGATACGGAAAAGCAAGCTTTATTACAGATCCATCACTGAAAAAAGACGCATTAAACATCATCATCGACCATTATTCTCCAGGGACATCATACAACTTTCCTACGAAAAACCTTCATGAGGTCACCATCATTAAAATTGAAATTACACAAATGACCGGAAAAAAATCAAGATAATAACAAAAATTCTAATCGTTTAAAAGCTCTAGATATTGAAACGTTGATTTGTATAATTTCTCCACAGCAAACTATTAAAATAACAAGGCTATTTCGCATCCTGTTGGGCCAGTGGTCTACTGGTTATGATACTGGAAGAAGCATCCATAACCGTAACGAAGATATCAGCCTTATTTTCGATGGATTTTTTTCCTCTTTTTTTATCGAACAACAACTGCATCGCTTATTGTTCTAAAATCATTATCTGTCGTTAACAATTTTTGATTAATTGATCGTGCACTTGCAAGGACAATACCATCGAGAAGACCGAATTTCGTAACACCTTTTTTGCGTATCGTATATTTTATGTGAGCGGCATCATAACATATTTTTTCATTCAGTGGTATCACGTTCAGTATTTGTTTGAGCTTGGTGATTCGTTTTTCTGGGTCGATATGATTTTTCAGGCACCAGTCAGAGAGTTCTCCTATTTGAATGATTGATATGAAGATAGGTTCATCCTTGATATACGTGTAGATGTCCTGGAATTTTTTTGAGTTTTTGTCGTTTCGGAAGATTTCTATTATAATGGATGTGTCCAAAAACATCAGTATCTATCCTCTTTTTCTCTTTTAAAAGAGGTTTTCTTTTTATCAACACCGGTTAATTCGAAAAGTAACTCGTTTCTTTTAATTGTTTCAGAGGGTGGGATGGCGACATGGATGACGTCTCCTTTATGAAAACCGAGTCCTTCTATGATATTTGATGGAATAAGGATGCCAAGTGAGTTTCCTATTTTTCTTAATCGTGCTTCGAATACTTCTATCATACTATATGTTATAACGTTATAACTTAATAAGTTTTTCGGTAAAAAACGATAAATAGTCCAAACGAATTGTAAAGGCAATAGAGAAGCACGAAGAAGACAAGAACAACATGAAGGTTTTGTTGGATAAACTTCTTTCAGATAAGATTGACCTGAAAAACATTTAAAACAGGAATCGATGTCCTGATATTCAAGTGCTGGTCTAAAACCTATGCGCGGGGGTCTGCCCAACAGATATGGGCCAGTGGTCTAGTGGTTATGACGTCGCGCTTACAACGCGGAGATCGCCGGTTCAATTCCGGCCTGGCCCATTCTCTTTTCATTTTCTTTAATTTCAAGCAAAACATAATATATTTATTCAATCATTAATAATATTTAGAATACCTCATGAAAACGAAATTCATTGGCATCTTCCTTTCTGCTCTCCTGCTTTCAACCACACTCTCAACAGCAACCGCGCTACAACCAAAAGCAACTCAACAGGGAACCCAAGAACAACTTACCAACAATGATATGATCTTCGACCGACTCGTTACCATTTTACTAAAACTCGGTCATTTTCCAAGCATGTCAACCTGCATCATTAAAAATACCACTGTTGTATGGGCTAAAGGATACGGCCTATACGACATCGAGCAGCAAAAACAAGCGACAGAACATACGATTTATGTAGTCGCCTCAATCACAAAAACAATCACAAGTACAGCCCTCATGCAACTCTATGAACAAGGATTGTTTCATCTCGATGACGACGTCAACAAGTATCTCCCGTTCAATCTCAGAAATCCGAATTTTCCCAATGATCCCATCACTATTCGGATGCTTCTGTCTCATTCCTCAAGCCTGAACAATGAACACTTGTATTATCATTGGCTCAATTACTCACATGCACCGCCTATCCCCTGGTACCCTAGCCCCTGGCTTGAAGAATATCTGCTCCCTGGTGGCGCCTTCTATTCCACAGAGATTTGGAGTACAAAGTACCACCCTGGTGAGTACATGGAATATGCAAACGCAAACTTTGATCTTGCCGCCTATTTAGTACAACTTTTCACCGGCGAACCTTTTCATAAATACTGCAGCGAACATATATTCACCCCGTTAGAAATGACACAAACCAGTTTTCGTCTCCCTGATTTAAACATCAATGACGTCGCCATCCCCTATGTATATCAAAACAGAACCTACGAAAAACTCTCATACTACCAACTTCTCCATTATCCTGTGGGAGGACTGATGACATCAGTCGATGATCTCTCTCATTTTTTCATCGCGCATATGAACAATGGTGTGTATAATGAAACACGAATCCTCCAGGAAGAAACTGTTGAGCTGATGCATACGATCCAACCACCAGGAAATACATACTATAATTTTCACTATGGACTTGGATGGATGATCGAAGAAACACCCATTGGAAATCACGTGTATATAGGCCACAGCGGTGATATACCCGGAGTACATACCCGTATGTTCATGAACCAAACAGATCACACAGGCATCATCTGCTTCTTCAACTCAGATCGATCCACCTACGTGAAGATGTTTATCTCAACCATGATTCGAAACCTACTGTTCGCAAAAGCAGAACACCTGTCATAAAAAAAGAAGGATAAATTAAAAAATAATCAACATATTCCCCCATGGTGGGATATCTTATGAACATCCTTGTTAACCTAGGCGACTTCATAAACCAACTCTTCAGAGAAAACAACATGAACATCAGTGCACTTGTCGGTGAAAGTATCGCGGCATTAGTCCTATTTGTTCTTTCTCTCATTATTGGATGGGTCATCTACCATCTCTTCGAACATTACTTTAGCGAATGGGCAAAAAAAACAAAAACAACCCTTGATGATGAAATCATTCGCAACATCAAAAAACCAATCTATTTCTTTGTCATCCTCGTCGGCCTTTTCTACGGACTAGACCAACTCACACTCCTTGATCCCTATGCAAAAGAGATATCACAATTGTTCATGATTGCCGAAATCCTTCTTGTTGTCTTCATCGTCACTAGAGTCATTAATGTAATCTTAACCTGGTATGCAGAAAAATTAGCCAAACAAAAGAAAACAGTCATTGATAACCGCATTCTTAACATCTTTAAAAAATTCCTACACGCAATCGTCTACATCATCGGATTCCTTTTAATCCTCTATGTCTTTAACATTAATCTCTCCGGAGTCGTCATCGGTCTAGGAGTCGGAGGTATCGCCATTGCGTTTGCACTCCAAAATATCCTTAGTGACATCTTCAGCGCCTTCTCCATTTATTTTGACCGTCCCTTTGAGGTAGGTGACTTCATTGTCGTCGGCCAAAACTCAGGCACGGTCACAAAAATAGGGTTGAAATCAACACGGATGCAGCTGCTCCAAGGTGAAGAAATGATTGTTTCAAACCGAGAAATCACCTCTGGAAGTGTACGAAATTTCAAGAAAATGAGCAAACGCCGAGTTGAATTCATCCTAAGAGTCGCACCGACAACCCCACTTGAACAACTAAAAAAAATCCCAAAAATCATTGAAAAAACCATCAAGAAATGCGAACCAGCGGTATTTGATATGGTTCATCTTCGAGAAATCGGACCATTTAGCTACAATTACGAAATCGTCTATTATATCAATACTGGTGATTACAATAAGTTCCTTGACATCCATGAAACCATCAATATTTCATTAACAGAATCCTTGGACAAAGAAGGCATCCAGCTTGGATTCCAGGGACGAGAACCAACATAATAAATATTTTTTTCAATCCCTCCTGTACAATCACTTTTTTTTAAACCTATTACGAATGATTTAAAAGAAACAAACCAATGTATAACCTGCAATGAAACCAATCACCATCCTTGGCGCAGGATTATCAGGATTAACCGCGGCAATCACCCTTGCACAAGAAGATTATCAGGTTCATGTCTATGAAGAACGAAGTGATAGCGGGATGCGATTTCATGGTGATTTTCAAGGTCTTGAAAACTGGAGTGCCTCTCAAGACATACTCAAAGAAATGGAAACACGAAATATTCGTCAAAATTTTTATATCGCACCATTTCACACAATGTATCTTACTGATGGAACCACAACATTTCCAGCAACATCATCACGCCCAATGTTTTATCTTGTGAAACGAGGCCCGTTTTCTGACTGCATCGATCAAGGATTAAAACTCCAAGCACTTGATCATAATGTTGAAATCCATTACAATAGCCATAAAAGCATACATGAAGCAGATATTATTGCAACAGGACCTTCAACAAAAAAAGTTACTGCTATTGGAAAAGGCATCATCTTTGAAACCGATCATAATGATCTCGCTATGGCACTTGTACACAAAGAAGCGTCCTACAAAGGATATTCATATCTTTTGGTATCCCAGGGACATGGAACTATGCTGACCATTTGTATGTACCCCTGTGAAAACATCAACAATTATTGGAAAAAAACCTGTGAACTATACCAGCAACTCACAAAACTGACTATTACTAATCCTAAAAACACCAGTGGAATCGGTACATTTCATCTAAACGCACATCTTCAAAAACAGGGCAGACGCTACACAGGTGAAGCAGCAGGACTGCAAGATTTCCTCTGGGGTTTTGGTATGCGGTATGCTCTCACCTCCGGATATCTTGCAGCAAGAAGTATCATCGAAAAAAAAAGTTATAAAAACCTCATTCGACACCATTTATCAAATGCGCGAAAAGCATCGATTGTCAACCGTTATTACGTTGATAAGGTCCCAGATTACGGTCGATTCCTTATTGCCCAAGGACAAAAGCTCAAAGAGGGAGAACATGTGAAACTTATTCAGAAGTACTACAATCTGACATTGTTTAGCCGTTTTATGTATCCTTTTGTAAAACTCTCTCTACTTCTATCAAAAAAATATTCTTAAACCTATTTCTTTTATCAAAATAATTGCATATGAACCAACTAAAAAATCATGATCTATACGGTTGATACATTTAGCCCCGTAGTGTAGAGGTCAATCATACGAGACTCTGGCTCTCGTGACAGCGGTTCGAATCCGTTCGGGGCTATCTTCTTTATTTTCTCGGCTTTAATCAAGAATGGAGACCTTGATTTTGTCTGTTATTTCAATAAGTGCTCCTTCCGTTCGTTTCCCCATACTGCAATTCACCACGGTAGTGTTCCCTGATTTTGACACGCCCGGGTCTTCATGGATATGTCCACATAACACAAGTCGCGGCTTACATGCATCAATAAGGTTGCGTAGTTCTTTGCTGCCACCGTGACTTCCTATGAAGATTTTATCCTGTAGTTTATATGGAGGAACATGGGTGACTAGAACGGTCGTGTCATCCAGAATCTTATTCAAAGGTTTCTTCACCGGACCGTCCGTGATATCAATGTCAGAGAGCAAAGAAGGTAATTCACGTCCAATCCCCACAAACGAGGTACCATGGATCATCACGCGTTTCATATGAAGATTTATTGCGTTGCTTGAGGTGATTGCTTGGTCCACATCAAACGTATCAATATTCCCTGGAACGGCGATTGTCTTCATCGGTATTTGATTGAGAAAATTGGTCGCAGTCTCCCCTGGTCCAAACTGGGTGATGTCACCACAGATAACAACCAGGTCAGGTGCATATGTTTTCGCATTTTTCAAAACAAGATTCAATCGATATTGAGATCCATGGATATCCGCGGTGGCAAGAATCTTCATATAATCAGGAATTAAACCATCGATTAAAAATATTGTCACACAAAATATATGGTGTAAGAAAAAATAAAAAGAGAGAGATTACTGACTGTCTTGATTCATATTGAAAAAGTCAGCCATAGTATCTTCTAAAAATATTTCTGAGAATTTTTCAACGAATTCTCTACTGAGGTTCATGGGAATGTCCCTTCCTCTCCTTCTCCTTCGTATTCTAAATATCCCGTTTGTATAAATAATTTACTTCCATCGATACCCTTTTTTCATTCCGAGGGATTTCACCAGGTTCAGGAAAGATATTAATAACACCTTCTTTGATAAAGGGATACACTTCCATCTGGATTTATAGAAGGGATATCATGACAAAAGAAGAAGAAATCACGCGCAATCTTACGTTAATCGAATACTATAAACAACAACTCGAATCCATTGATATGCAACTCCAATACCTGCAGACTACTCTTACGGACTATCAGCGGGCAAAAATGACGATTGGGCAACTCCATGATGCTGATGAAAACTCAGAACTCCTTCTCCCTGTCGGTGCAGGAACCTTCGTGAACGCCTCTCTGAAAAACACATCCAATGTGTTAATCGGGATTGGTGCTGGAATTGTCATAGAAAGAACCGTTGACGAAGCAGTCATGAAACTGGATGAACGGATTAAAAGAATCCAAGAAAACCTGGAAAAGATGCTTTCACTTGGACAGAAGATCCAATCTGATGCGGAAGAGTTGTCGCACAAAACGCAGCATATGATGGAAGAAGCACAACGATAAAAGAATTGTTTTGAGGAAGAGAATGTTTGATTTTCTAAAAAAGAAACTGAAAATCTTTGAAAAGAATATTGAAGCTGAGATTGAATCTGAGCTGAAAAAAGAAGAAAAACTAGAAAAAAGACTCCAAGCAGAACCCGTGCCTCACAAACAGTCTATCCAGACAATTTCGCAGGTAAAAACCATACAAGCACCACCAACAACTCCTGTTATAAAAGAAGAAAGACCAACCAGTATGCGGAAACGAGCACAGCGTATTCAAAAACCAGTCAGTGAAGAAAAAAAGGAACGAGAAAAACAAATCGATAAGCAGATTGAGGAAAGCATCGAAAATGAGCTGCAGCGAGTTCTTCAAACCAGGAAAAGCATAGAAGCGGCAGTGGGTACTGAGAAGAAACAATCATGGACGATTGATGAGAATAAACTCGATGAACTTCTCTGGGACTTAGAAATGGGCCTTTTGGAGGCGGATGTCGCATATTCAGTGATTGATTCCATTAAGAAAGATGTCAAACAAGAGATCAAGAAAGTTCCGTTCGATAAGGGCAAAGCAGGGGATCTTGTTGAGACGGTTTTAAAGAACGCGATTGGGCATGTGTTGAAGTCAAGTAACTTTGATTTTAACAAGTTCATCGACGAGCGGAAAAAACCGGTTGTGATCATGTTTGTCGGGGTGAATGGGACTGGGAAGACTCTTTCCATCGCCAAGATGGCGTTCCTGCTACATAAGATCGGAAAAACCTGTGTGATGGCTGCAGGTGACACGTTCCGCGCCGGAGCAATCGAACAACTAACGATTCATGCGGACACACTTGGTGTGAAAATCGTTAAACATGGCCCTGGTTCCGATCCTGCTGCGGTCGCCTATGATGCGATAGAGCACGCGAAAGCAAAACATAAAGACGTGGTGCTGCTCGACACGGCTGGCCGGATGCAGACGAACTCGAACCTCATGGATGAAATGGCAAAGATTAAAAGGGTCGCAAAACCGGATATGATTATCTTTGTCGGTGACGCATTGTCTGGGAATGATGCAGTCGAACAGGCGAAACGGTTCAACGAAGTGGTCGGCATTGATGGAGTAATTCTCACGAAAGTCGATGCTGATGCAAAAGGCGGGAGCTCTCTTTCGATTGCGTATACGATTGGGAAACCGTTGCTTTTTATTGGCATTGGTCAGAAATACGAGGATCAAATCACGTTTAATCCCGAATGGATGGTTCAACATATTTTTGAGAAATAGTGCTACAATAGTATTTTCGTTCCATCAAAGGGTTGACCAGTGAGTGCTTTTCCAAGCTGATCGAGCCGTTTTCCATTGACAATAGAGGTTGCGAGTTTAGCTCGTTTTATAATCTCCAGCGCAGGTTCATCCATAAAGATATTTTTTCCTGCGATGCCCCATTTAGTACCATATTGGGTAATCAGCTGATCTATCGGAACTTCTTTGAGTTGTTTTGCATCCTTGTATTTGTTTGGGTCTTTATCGTAGATGCCGTCGACGTTGGTTGCGTTAACAAAACGAACCGCATGGGCTTTTTCAGCAAGCTCAGCGCCAACGAGATCAGTGCTGTGCTTCGGGTCTGTTCCTCCCA
Source organism: uncultured Thermoplasmatales archaeon (assembly GCA_964353435.1). GTDB lineage: Archaea > Thermoplasmatota > E2 > DHVEG-1 > DHVEG-1 > SM1-50. The sequence continues at coordinate 11,193 of CAYGVY010000020.1, forward strand.
TCACAACAATCGGCTTATCAAGTTTCATCGCCTCGTTTGTCGTGTGAGGAATCTCTTTATTTGAAACTCCAAGGAGATTTGTGATAATCCGTGCGTTCACCCTCGTCACGTCTATTCCTATCAAATCTAAGGTATCCTCGTCAAATCCGAGTTCTCGTCCCAGTTGTATGTATCGTCGTGCGATTTTTCCTCCACCGACGATGACAAAGAGTTTGTATTCTTTACTTATTTTTTTAAAAAGATCTGTAAGTTTTTTGAGGAAGAGTGCGTCTGCTTCATCAGAGAGAACAACCGATCCTCCTATGGACACGACAAGGGTTTTCATCAGGGAGAGTATACTCTTGATTTATTTAAACGTAATACAGGAAAAAGGATTACGCGACTTCCATGCCGCCTTGGCTCTGTCCTTTCTTCGGATCAGAACCGAGTCGTACTTGCGGTAGCGGTATCGGTGGCGGTAACCCTAGATCTTTTGCGATACCAACTGCTTCAGGAACACACGTGTGCATGATTGCGGTATGAATGTTGCTTGCAAATTGATCAGGCATTTTACGAGTATCAAGATATTCTTTCGCAAGCTGCTTAGCATCGTTATCCTCGCAGACAATAGTGCCTTCCATTTTGATCATCCCTATCGGCCCGTAACTTGCCGTGTATTGAAAATCAATCGTCAGATGTTTCTCCGCATTGTTTATGACCTGAGAAATCTGGCTATTATGGTCGATACGGATCTGCCTGGGTTTGTCATCGGGGTCAACATAGCGTCGTGCTTCAATGGACTTCAGTTTAATTGTTTTGATTAACATATCGAGCACCATAACAGAAAACTACCTTTTACGTCTTTCGTTTCCC
>CAYGVY010000021.1:0-11941 GCA_964353435.1 uncultured Thermoplasmatales archaeon
TCTCCAAGAAAGAATACAGACACCAGCACTAATTAAAAATCATACAAAACCCGCTAATTCCCAACGTCGTCGCCTCCATCATTTCCCAGATTCGACACCTAGGGTTTCCCGATTTCGTCGCTTTGTGTTTCCCGTTTTTTATTTTGATTATTTGCTGTTTATTTTCTTCAATTGTTTCTTTAATTGTGGGAGGTCTTTTTTAACGGTTTCCCATGTGAGCTGCAGGTCTACCCCAAAGTATTCGTGAATGAGGATGTCGCGCATTCCAGCAATCTCTTTCCAGGGGATTTCAGGATACTTGGTTTTTATCTCCGAAGGAATATTTTTTACGGCTTCTCCGATGATTTCAATCCGTCGGAGTATGGAATCCTGAAGTTGAACATCATCGATAAATGTTTTTTTGGTGCAATCTTTCGTGTATCTCTCTATTAGCGCGATACATTCTAAGATATGGTCGATGAAGACGCTAGCGCTTTTTGTCATAGGATCACTTCTTGCTCATCTAATATCTTCTTTTTCAGCAATGGATGAAGTGAGTTATAGGTGAGAAGATCAACCTTTTTTCCAAGAGCATCTTCAAGGTTCATTTTGAGGTGTACAAGATCGAAAAGACTTTTTTTTCCTTTGAATTCAATGAGAATATCTACATCGCTTTTCTGTGTGGCTTTACCCCTGACAACAGATCCGAACAACGATGCTTTTTTAACCCCAGATTTCTTCAATATATCGACAACGACGTTTTTCACCTGTTCAGATTGCTTGTTCATTGCTCTCTACCTATTATTCATTATATTTGTCACTATTATTAATTGTTACGCTGATGGTACGATAAGGGAGGTATATTAATTCACTCGATAAAAGAAGAGGAAAAATATAAAATCTTTTTTTTTAATACCACGTCTCCCCATAGTAATTGGCAACAACAACGAAATCTAACACCGATATCTCCCCGTTGTTATCCGCATCCTCACAAGTCCACCTATAAGCACCACTTTGACCGTAATGATTCGACACCAACACCAAATCAAAAATCATACAGGTCCCCACTAAATCCCAAAGTCGTCGCCTGTATCATTTCCCAAACTCGTCACCTAACGTTTCCTCTATTTGACATCCCTTCTTCCACAAAGCTATCATCTGGCGTTTCCCTAAACTCATTGGATCTTGATTTTTTATTCGTTGGAGCAACATGGACTAAAGAAAACACGTTGGGAAAACAAGAAGTGACTATTCTCTTGAAAGGATGTTGAGAATATCTCTTGGAGAATACACAGGAATTTTTGCTTGTTGTCTCAGTTGTTTGTCCCCAGAGAATATTGGACATCTTCGTTTCAATGCGAGTGCGATATAGGGGGCGTCATTCAGGTTTCTTTTCTGTGCTTCAGATAACATATCCGAAAACTCGGAAAACGAGATTGTTTCTATCTGTGCTCTGATAAATATGAAAGCATCTTGTAGTTCATCTGTGGTAAGTGAAGTAACTGAGAGTAATTTGGTTGTTTTCTTTTCGATTTCAGAGAACATATATTCTGGTGTGATGAAGGTGAATTTCTTCCTTTTCTTGTTACGTTCAAATACCTGGTATGTTTCTCCTTTGTTGACGAGGGCTGAAAAGACGACGTTTGCGTCTACAACGAGAAGCATTTATGTGCCTCTCCGTTTTGAGAGTTTTTTGTATCGTTTTGCTAATGAGCGGTTCACTTCTTCAGCCAGCTTCTGTGCCTGTTTTTCTGTTAATTTAGATTTTGAGACAATTCTTCGAAACTCTTCTATCTCTTGTTCTTGTTTGAGTCTCTCAAGGATCTCCAGTCGTGCGAGTTCAGACCAGTTAATCCAGGTGAGTCGTTTCATCTCTGCTTTCACATTGTCAGGTAATGCAAAGGTGACTGATGCCATTAGAGAACACCCTTTCTCTTTAATTCGTCCACTTTTTTTACTTCTTCGATCTTTCGGATAATCATTGTACGGAGGATCTCTGACCATTTAATGGAGGGATATGCATCCATTTTATTTTTCAAAGTATCTGGTACGGATAGTGTTGTTTTTGCCATGTGTATCCCTTTACATAATTACGTTATTACAAGTAAATACGTTTATCATTATAACTTTTTCGGTTTCGCTTTATAAAGAAATGACATGATTTTTCATTTCCAAAACTCGTCACCAAAAAACCATCTCGTCGACCATGAAAAACATCATCGTAGCAAACAGTAAAAAACCAGGAGAAAACCATTTCCCCTATTCGTCACCTAAGGCTTTCCCAAAGTCGTCACCTAAAACCAGCTTCGTTGATTACCTACCCCTCTAGAGAGCGTTTCCCAAAGTCGTCGCTTGCATCATTTCCCATATTCGACACCCACCATTCTTCCCAAAGTAGGTGTTTCAACTGTCCGCCTCTTTCGATCTGCAATCTTTTCCGGGCAATAAAACCATCGTTCGAATGCTGTGGTTTTATCGTTTAACAGAGCGGGTTTTTCCTCAGCAACACCCTCACAAGAGCAAAATTATTTAAACAACGACCATCCATACTTGTTGTGGTAAGAGATATGAGTGATTTAGAAATTAAACTGCCAAAGATACTCGAAGCAGAAAAACCGAGGCTTGAACAAAACATAAAAGATCTCGTAGTATTTGAAGTGAAACGGAAGAAATTACTCGCATTCATGGATGAGGTTATGAGCGGTGCAAAACAACTTTCTGACCGCGACCTAGTCAAATATGGCAGAGAACTCAAACAGGGTAGATTTAAGAAACTGAAGAAACAAGGGCTCGTCTAAAATGAGAGTAGTTCTGAACACCAACATCCTCTTTTCATTCTTCAATAAAAAATCCAAAGCCAGAGAATATGCTACACTCCCTTCCTTAGAATTATATGCTCCGTCTTTTGCGCTAGAAGAGCTTGAAGAACATAAAGAAGAAATTATGGAAAAATTCTCCTTATCAACAATGCAGTTTTCTCTTATCGTAAAATTCTTACATACTGTTGTGAACTTTATGAAAAACGAAGAATATACATCCTTTCTTTCAGAAGCGAAAGAGGTATCACCGGATCCAGATGATATTGATTTCTTTGCGTTGTCGTTTCAGCTCCATTGTCTTCTTTGGTCGAATGACGCTGCTCTGAAGAAACAATCTCGCATCACAGTGGTTTCCACCAAAGAACTCGTTGAACAATATAGCTGGTAATTTTTTTTATACCACACGTGGTGAAACCGTCGATGACAATATGCGCAGTGATCGACATAAAGACATCGTTTTATTTTTCCTGTACATCATTAAATCCCCGGCATCTATAACCTCAGCCCAAAACCGTTTACACCAAAAAACCCCCTATCATTTCCCAAAGTCGTCGCCTGAATCCTTTTCCCTACAAAAACAGAGAAGAAATAATAGAAATTTTTATAAGGATAATTCCCTATACAGGTATTAAATGCAGAAAAAAATCTATCTTACGAAGGAAGAACAAATCATTATCTCCACCATACAAACCACAGAAATAATAGATCATTCCCACCTCAGAGAACTCTTCCCAACGTATTCTCCTCAGAAGATAAACAAACTCTGCCATACCCTTCTCTCAAAAGGATACCTCTATCCCCTGAAAAGAGGAGTCTACCTCATAAACGAAATACCCTCATCCCAACCCGTCATAAAAAACCCATTCAGAATCGCACCCTACCTCAACAAAGGATACCTTGGTTTTTCATCAGCGCTGCGCCTCTACGACCTCCTCGACTACGAACCATTCACCATCTTCACGGTAACGCCACAAAAATCCAACGAAACAACCATAGGAAATTACCTTTTTAAAACCATAGCCATGGGCATAAAAGCAACAGGGGCAACCTTCCATAAAGACGTCTACGTCTCCACCATTGAAAAAACAATATTTGATTGTTTCTACAAACCACAATACGCAGGAGGATACCAAATCCTTACCAAAGCACTGATACAATTAAAAAACCTCAATTGGAACCAACTCCTGTCCTATTTCAACACCTTCGCAACCGATGCATTATTCCAACGGACAGGATACCTCCTAGACCTCCTTCAACAAGAACACCTCATACGACCACCCAAACACATCCTTAAAGAATGTAAAAACCATGTCAAGACCACAACAAAACTCCTCCCAACAAAACCATCACAGGGACTCTATAGCAAACAATGGAAACTCATCGATAATATAGGAAAAGGAACAATAATACCGGGGTGAAAGAAAATGATCGATCTCAACATGCTACGACTTCAAGCGGTAAAAACCGGGTTTGGTATGAAATACCTTGCAAAAGAAGAAAAAATATCCCTCCTTCTCATACAATTACATGAAATTTTCTCTGATACCGTAGTATTAAAAGGAGGGACTGCAGTAAACCGAGCATATCTTCAACCCCTGCATCGTGGGCGGTTTTCTGAAGATATCGACCTCGACTATCGTCCGTCGTCAACGCTACCGCAGAAAATCAACCATATAAAAACATCGATGAAAAAAATAAATGACTTCGACGTATCACCACCAAGAATGCTCCACAGTACGATACGGTTCGACTGCCACTATGTCAATCAACTCGATGAAAAAGACAGGGTTCAGGTAGAATTTTACCTCAGCGAACACAAATCAGCGTTGCCTCCTCAACAAACCCTTGTTCAATCTCAATACCTCCCGATCTCCGCGACACTCTTCCATGTGTACGCACTGGAGGATTTAATCGCCCAGAAACTCATCGCATTGTATAGACGAGAAGAAGGAAAAGACATATACGATGTGTTTTACACGCTAGATCTCCCTACAAAACATAAGATGATAGAACAATCACTCAATCACCTCTTCACTCATTATCATATCGAACTCGGATATGCTGAGTTTATCAACGCTGTAGAAGAAAAACTTACCATGTTACAGAAAAATGCACGATACATAGGGAATACAACAAACCATTTTATCCCACAGAATCTACGACCAGAATGGACCGTCTTCATTCGCATGCTACAAGAAAAAATTAAGCAAAAATTACAGTAACATTATCCGATAGAACGGTATTGTACTGATGAAAAAAAGCTATGTCTTATTGTATCCAAAAAACAAAGATATCGTGTTTACCCCCTTCTACCACCACGTCGCCCTATAATGATTCGACACCAGCACCAAATCAAAAATCATATAACACCCGCTAATTCCCAAAGTCGTCGCCTGCATCATTTCCCAAAGTCGTCACTTTTCAACTCTCATACATTTATCACCAAATACCGTATTTATGATAATACATTATCACAAATTTTAAAAAAAATGAGAATGAACTTTGATGAAAAAAAAGAAGAAACGGCTACACGTCGTTCTCCCAACGTTAGGGCTGATCCCCCGATACATATCAGACACTTCTTTAATCTTCAGGAGGTGTCCGTCCTTTGAAATTTTCACGACTACAACCATAGGTATTCTCCGTTACAGATAACGTTTTTTTGGCATGATACCAATACGTCGGTCATGAACCTATCAAACGCTTCCCTAATCATTATATCATACCATTCCCCCTTGATCTCATTCAAACTCAACACCACTCAACGAAAGAAAACACCCTTTCCATTACTTAACCTTTTTTCCAAAATGTGACCAAAACAGTTATATTTGTGAAAAAACATTAAGTAACTATGTTCACATCAATGTCAAGCTTAGAACAACAACTCTATTTTACCCTTGGCGGAAAAAACCAGCGAGTATTCACCCTACAAGATATTATTGATATCCTGAATATTTCTCCACAGCATGCCCGTAATCTTGCATCAAAAATGGTTAAAAAACAAGTAGCTGAACGAGTAAAACCAGGACTTTTCGTCCGTATACCCGAATCAATAATTTTAGACAAACAACTCTATAAAGAAGATGCAGTACTCATAGCAGCAAAATCGTTTGATAAAGCATTTCTTTCACATTATACCGCTCTTTCGTTCTATGGACTTGCAGAGCGATATACAACTCAAATATACGTGACCATACCACAACACCAACGGAACATCCTCTATCACGAGATTACCATCAAATACATTCATGTGATACCTCACAGATTTTTTGGTATAACAACAATGGAATATTCCAATGAAAAGATTCCTATATCTGATCAAGAACGGACTATCCTTGACATCGTAAATAAACCAAAATATGCGGGAGGTTGGACTGAAAGCATCATCTGCCTCCAAAACCTTGAACAGATAAACTGGAACAATCTTCTCTCATATGTGAAAAGATTTGATAACAAGGTACTCGCTCGTCGTATTGGATATATCCTGGATAATCTGCAAAACATCTCATTTCCGGAAAAAATAAAAAACGAGATCAAAAAATACAGCGGAAATAATATTTACTATTTCGATTCAACACGAAAAGGAGTCCTGAAACAAGATTGGAATATCGTTGTGCCAAGAACAATAATAGAGGCGTTTCATGCTTAACAGAAGAGATTTTGAGCAAATACAACAAAAAACCGGTTTCAACCTTGATCTCTTAGAAAAAACATATCACCTTACGCGGGTCCTTAACGAGATGCAAAATATCGAAGCTCTCTCAAAAAATCTTACACTGAAAGGCGGGACTGCGCTCAATTTCCTTCATCTTGACATCCCTAGGCTCTCTATCGATATCGACCTTAACTTTACTGGGTCTGCTGAACGCGAAGACATGAAGACAACACGTCCCCTCATTGCACAATTGATACAAAAGATGGGCAGAAAGCTTGCGTATGACATAAAAGAAAAAGGTTCGTCATACATCATCTCTCGACATAACCTTCAATATACGACACTCAGAAACACAAAGGATCACATAAAGATCGAAATAAACTATCTCGATCGCATTCCGATTGACAAGATCAGAACAAAAAAGTTCCCATCGGTTTTTACAGATATTCCCCTATTCTCAGTACCAACATATTCGTTAGAGGAACTTACTGCACAAAAAATAAAAGCGTGTATAGAACGAACAGCACCAAGAGATATCTTCGATGTATCTTGCCTCTCACAGCAAAACATCGCGATGACAAAGACAAGAAAATATACAGCAGTGTATTATTGTTTAATTGAAAAAGACAGAACAACAGATGTCATAGAAAGAATAGAAGACTATGATCTAGAAAAAATACATCAAGAACTCAGACAATTTATACGAGACAATGAACAGTTTAATGCAGAAAAAATACGAAAAGATGCAACAGATTTCCTTAAGCAGATGTTATCATTTACAGTAAAAGAACAACAATTTATTGATACGTTTCACAAAGAACAAAAAATCGTTCCTGAACTACTGTTCAAAGATAAACCCAACCTTACACATCATCCAGCTCTCATCTATCAGCTAGAATTACTCAAAAAGGAAAAAACCAGCGCACAAGACAAGAAAAAAACTATATGAGATAAGGAATTACTAAAAATTGTGAAAATTCAACGGAAACTTTTTCATATAAAGATGGATTAACGAAAGTGAATCATAGACGAGGGAGTGATAAATGACTATTAAAGAAGGATATTTCTCAGATGATGGAACCGAAATTGACCAAACAACAGTACCCACACCCCCCCTATGCATCTCCTGTCTGAAGAATAACGACGCGACGGAAGAAGTATCCTGCATGATAAACCGTATGGACCAGATGAAGGGGACAAAAAACGGAGAAAGGTTCCTTTGTTTTGCCTATGAACCAAATGACCCTTCGATAAACAAAAAAAAGGTACTTCGGGATATGGACAAATATTGGATGGAACAGAATCGAAAATACCTGGCGCAAAAAAAGAAAAAAAAAGCTACTTGTCCTCATCCCAACAGTAAGGCTGATCTCGATACGCATCAGACACTTCTTTAATCCTTATGAGAGTTCCTTTTTTTGAGATTTTCACGAATTCAACCATCGTATCACCTGTTCAGGTAAGAGAACCTCTTCGCCATGACACCATGAGGGGTTCAACACTGTCGAAACGCTTCCTTACCATAGTGTAGTGGTCTTCCCAGTATTTATATTTTTCTTTAAAAATAATTGTTTTTTCATTCCTCAGGAGCATCCTGCAAGACCTGTACCGACACGGAAAAAACACTCCCGGATCCTTCACTATCCTGGAGAAAATACCTCTGCGCGGTGTCGTTGAAAGGCTCTCTAAACGCTCCGACAACAACCACTGAAGGTTCATTCAGAAGAGAGTCTGGTACAACACCGAGAGACATCCTTGGTTTCTCCACGACAGTTCCTTCGTCGCGCTTCCCGACAAATCCTTTCTCAACCTTCTCCTCTTTGAGTAGCAACGAAAGAGATACCACCCCGATCATACACACACCCCACAGAAACACAAGACACGCAAGATCCACATATTGCTCACCAAAGCGGTTCACCTGGATCGTTATTGATTTGCTCTCGGTTCCAACAGCAAGCAAGGTACGGTATGTAATCAACAACAACCCGCCAAGACCCACACAATACCCAGGTAGTACAAGCAGCGTTTTCTTCATAACTTCCACATCGGTGAATACCCTAATTATTATATAAATTTCATGTAAAAATCCCTATTTTCGTCTCCAAACCACTTACATATTTTTATAAAAAATAAATATAAAAATAAATAAACAGAACCGATAACACCCGTACAGACACCGGATAACAGTTGTACAACACGACCTTAATAATCGAAGAAACAAAACAAGAGAACAACAAGAAAAAGGACGGAGAAAACATGTTAAACAACATCCTCAACAAAAGAAATAAAAATCGACTCTTGACAAAACCGGTTCTCTATACCACCACCTTCCTGCTCATCGCCCTCTGTTTCGTACCTCTGGCACACTCGTGTAAACCAACACCAGGAATACATCTCATAAAAACAGGACCAACCTACAGCTACGCAGGAGAGGACATCACCTACACCTATAGCGTCAGCAACACAGAGAACATGCCGCTCAGCGACGTTACGGTCACGGACGATTCCTGCGGACCAGTTAACTACGTCTCCGGTGATGAGAACCAAAACAAAAAACTAGACAATTCAGAGACGTGGATCTTTACCTGTACCTACACACCGAGTTTCACATTCCCTGACCCTTTGATTAACACAGCTACCGCTTACGGGACCTGGGGCGATCAAACCGCACAAGACACGGATGAGTACATCCTGTACCCGTTCATCCTCCGTAAAAATGTTCTGCTCTACTGGGAAGGCGAGAACATCGACTACCCTGATGCTAACACCCAGTTCACCATGAGAATGTCACAAGGTGAAGAAACCCTGGACACTTTTTCCATCAGCGAATCCACACCAAAAAACCTCTGGCTCAGCAAAGGAACCTACCACTTCACTGAACAAGACGTTCCCCAAGGATACATCTCCACCTATGAAACCATCACGTTTACCACTGGAGAAACCTACCCAGATTTCTCCCAGCTGAACATCATCACCTTTGATCTCAGCGTTAATAAAATCGGGCCAGAGACCTGCTACCCCAACGATCAAATAGCTTATAACTACACCGTCCGAAACAAGGGACCCGCAAGCGTCACCCCTGTCCTCCTGGATGACCTCTGCGGTGCTCCTTTTTATTTAGGCGGCGATAGCGATTCCGATGGACTGATTGATCCTTCTGAAACCTGGACCTATGACGCAACCTATACTGTCAATACCGAGCCAGAGAGCAACATCATGAACACCGTCACCGTCACTGACGCAGAAGGAGCGAACCGAGCTCCTGAACAATGGTGGCTCGGCGGAGACGTCAACCTCAGCAACAATGTCGCGAACTGGTCGGTCGCCGTCATTCCACAGCCAGAAGAGCCAGAGGAACCTGAGGAGCCACAAGAACCCGAAGAGCCAGAAGAACCAGAACAACCAGACGAACCAGAGGAACCAATAGAACCTGAAGAACCACAAGAACCAGAACAACCAGAAGAACCTCTACAACCCACAACCACCCGCTCACACTCCTACCACTATGGTGATATCGCACCCGTCGCGAATGCATCCGGTCCCTACAACGCGATGTACAACGAGGAAATCATATTCAACGGTTCACACAGCTACGACCCAGATGGAATCATCATACACTACGGCTGGTCATTCGGAGACGGAGAAACCACCAACGGTGAAAAAGTAACACATACCTATGCTGACGCAGGGATATATCAAGTAATATTAACGGTCGTTGATAATCTCGGAGTCTCAGATATCGACGTGACGAATGCCAGCATCGTGATACCGAATAGACCTCCAGCAACTCCGCTGATAGCAGGCCCAGTGAACGGAAGTAAAAACACGGAATATTCATATGTATTTGGATCTACAGATGCAGACAACGATGACATCACCTACATCATCAACTGGGGCGATGGATCAACCTTCGAGATTGGATTCCTCCCCAATGGGCAGTATTTCTCCCTTATTCACCGCTGGGATTCAAAAGGAGAGTATACCATAACAGTTACTGCGTCAGATGGCGAATTCACAACATCATCTGAACTGGTAGTCATGATTCATGAGACGCTCATCACAGACAACATCGCAATCATCGCCTTAAGCCTCTTAGCCCTAATCGCGTTGATAGCAATTCTGCTCTATTCCAAAACAAAAAAGAAAAATAAATAAATCCCTTCTCGTCCCCTCTTCTCTCTTTTTATTTCTATCATTTTCATCTGTTTTTTTAAAAAAAATTTCACCGGCTTCATCCGTATTTCTCAAAAGCAAGAAAAAAGAAAAAAAGAGAACGAAACTGCACTTCAGTGAAGCGTTACGAGGTATGTTTCCCCCGCGGAGGAACTGGTTTCCGGGAATATTCTTGCGTTTCAGGAACCGGCGGTTCTTGTCCGATTCCCACGACACAGACATCCAATACGCCCTTCTGACCAAGCTCCATAATCAGCTGATCAAACGGATCCTTCTTGTTCAAAACCTTCCTATACTTTACATCTGAGCCTTTCTGATGACTCTTTTCACCCACCACCATCTGATATGCATCTCCCTAGAAATAAATAACGACAAAGTGTTTATAAAACCTTACATAAAAAAATGATGAAAAAAAGAAAAAAATGCGTTTTAGGGGTTAAACCATTCGCGGAATGACACAAAGATGTACATGTGTCCAATGTAACCGGTAAATGAGCTCGGTATTTCTACGGGTTGCATTCTGAGGATCCCGGATGAGCGTTCCCCGGTAATACTAATCGTTGAATAGTGGAGTCGTATGGCGAAGAAATGATATGTTTTTCCACCGTCGGATGTTCGTTTGAACAACACAATTCCACGGATGGTCGTTCGACCCAACAGTCCACTAGTGGACGTTTGTGGTTCTGAGGCAATGGTGGTTGCCAGGGCGGTGATAGGGAGTAAAGTTACCAGCATCATGACGCTTACCATTATGCCTACAAGCTTTCTCTTCATAGTTCTGAATCCCGTTCCATAATTTTATAATAGTATTATAATTTACTGAATATATTAATCTTTCGTCATTACGGATTCCTCCGAGAAAAACGAAAAAAACCAGGAGAAGAAATAAGATAAGAATCATCAGATAGTCTCATCGTTCTTCCTCGTATGGTTTATCTCTGAACAGTAAAGATAAATAACTCGTGCCTCTTCCAGGTCCCCATATGAAGATTCAAACGGAATGTCTCCCCTGTTTATTGAAACGGATCCTCTTTGAAACAGAACTCAGTACAAAAGAGAAGAAACGGCAGACAAAAGCATTACGTACCGCATGCAAACTCCTCGCAGAACACTATAACCCTGAAGAATGCAGCGCTACCATTGCGACGGAGGTACACAAAGGCGTCTATGAAACATTACAGGACAAAGACCCATATACAGAGCTGAAACACACCAGCAACCTCATCGCTACCTCATTGGTGCCTACAATCGAAGGACTCATCAAAACCTCACCAGACCCCCTCAAGACTAGCATGATCTGCTCAATCATCGGGAA